>JBFZFE010000299.1:0-12902 GCA_041306525.1 Verrucomicrobiota bacterium
GCCCGAGATCTTTGCCTTTGACGGTGAAGTAGGCGTACATCTGCAACTTGCGGATGCCGCTTTCGACAACGTTACCGGGCCGCACCACGCATTGGGGGCGCACCTTGACGAGCTTGCCGGCCACCTCGAACTCGGCGTCCGCCTCGAAATAGCTCAGCTCCCGGACCTCCGTCTTGCCTTTGTTCTCCACCGTCATTTCCTTGCTCTGCAGCGGCCCGAGCGCTGCCACCCGCAACGCGATTTTGGGCAACGCCTCTTTTGCTGCGGGAATCAACGGCCCGAGAATCCGCCGGCTCTGGTCGCCGCTGGGCTGGCACCACTTCGTGGCGGCCACCTCGAACGCGCCCTGCGGCTGATTGTCTTTCCAAGTCAGTTGACCGCTGACCGGGTTGCCATATGAATATGCCTAAACTGCGACGTCGCGATAATGAGCTCTGGATGAAGCGCCGGTATACCGGAATCTGGACCAAGGCGAAGGAACTTGGGATGAGCGACGATGAAGTTTATGCATTCGCTTTTCAGCGACTTGAACTGAATAAGCCAATTGACTCTTTGAAGACACTGGGCGAACAGAACATCGATCGCCTCTATCGGGCGATCCGGAAACTGGACTCAAAACCGTAGCGCTCATCCATCGCAACCGTGTAACCCATCCTTGCCTTACAGGCCACAATCCCTGGCGCCGGCGTCGCTGGCTGGTCAAGGATCTGGCCCAACTCCATCACTCCGCCGCCGCTCACTTCAGTCGCACGCTGCAATGCCGCTTCGCCCACGAATATTTTGCGATCCGCCGCCTTGCTCCCGCCCACAAACAGAGCATCCGCCAGCTCCTGCGCAAAAGCGCCGGGATCGCCGGCTAGCTGCGCACGCGTTTCCAGGGCTGGCGGAAGAGTTCTTGAACCGCATACCATGCCTGCTTGGGCTGGCGGTATTCGGTGACGATGCCTTTGTTGTTGTACTCGCGGATGCGGTTGCTCCACTGGTTGGGGCTGGTGCGGACGTCGCAGTACTGCCAGATGGCGACGCCGCTGACGATGCCGGATTGCTGGGCGGCGCGGATGATCTGGCGCAGTACCTCGACTTGGTAATCCTCGGTCCATTTCCGCGTCTCAAACGTTCTCACGCCGTCCATGCCGGCGGCGCCGAACTCCGAGAGGATCATGGGTTTGCGACCACCGCGCTTCACGCCGACAGCGATCAGTTCCTGGGTGACCTTGCCGGTGTCCGGCAGGCTGCTCCAGTACCAGCCGGGATAGATGTTCAACGAAATGACATCGGCGAACTCGAAGCAGAGGTCCTCGCGCACCTTGTGGCTGGCGTAGGTGACCGGGCGGGTCGGGTCCAACTGTCGGAAGCGGTCGGCCAAGGCCTTGATGACAGGCCGCGCGGCGGGCACATGGCTGTCGAGTTCGTTGCACATGCCCCAGAGAATGATGCTGGGATGGTGTTGATGTTGAGTGACGACTTCCTCGAGCTGCTCCAGTGAACGCTCCAGGAAAAGTGGCGTTTTCAGGTCAGCTTCCTGCGGCTGCCAGTGGGAGAGTTCCTCCCAGAACAGCAGCCCGCTTTCATCACACAGATCGAGGAACAACGGATCATTCGGGTAATGGCTGCCGCGGACGAAGTTCGCGCCCAGCCGCTTGAGGATTTCAATATCGCGCTGATGAACAGTGGCCGGGACGGCGGGACCGAAGTCGGGATGGAACTCGTGGCGGTTGACGCCTTGGAGGACGAGGGGTTTGCCGTTCAAGAGGAGCTGGCGGCCGCGCGTCTCGATGGTGCGGAAACCGATGCGTTCCTGCCAGACGTCGGTGGCGGTCTCCACCCGCACCGTGTACAGGCGCGGATTGGTTGGCGACCAAAGCTCCACGCGACGCAGGTCGGGTTCCTGGCCGTCGAGGGTGAGCTTGGCGTCGCGCGGGACATGGCGCAAATCGAGCCGCCAGCCAGATTTGGTTTTGCGCGGGAGCACGGCGACGTTGGCCAGCGGTTGGTCCGGCAGGATCTCGACGTAAACCGGGCGCGGAACGCCGCCGTACATGTAGAGGTCCTGGCGCGGGCTGAAGAACGGATTGTGCGGGCCAAACGTGTTGTCCACCAGCACCGCCACCTCGTGCTTGCCGGGTTTGACGGCGGGCAGCACAAACTCGAATTCCGTGTGCGCTCCGTAATGTTCCCCAACAAATTTGCCGTCCACCCAAACCTTGCCGGTATGCGAAACCGCCTCGAAGACCAGGCGCAAGTTCACCGGTTGGGCTGTCGGGACGACGAAACTGCGCCGGTACCAGCCGAACCCGCGATGATTGCTGTGCTGGTAAGAGCTTTCCCAGACACCCGGGACCGCGAGCCGCTCCGCATGGCGGCCGGGCGGTTTGGCTGTCGGTTTATCCTGTGGCGTGAAGTCCCATAATCCATCGAGTGGTATGCGGACACGATTGGGGAAGGTCGGCAAAATGCGTGGCATGAGCGGGGACGTTAATGAGCAGGCGCTACCCGTGCAAGCGCGAAGTGAGGCGCCCGGTCAATCTTGCGTCTGCGCCCGCTTTGTCGCATAAAAGGCCCCCATGCGCATCAACCATGTTGTCTCATCGGTATTGCTGGGCGCAGCCTTGGCTGGCGGCCAGCAACTCATCGCGGCGGAACGCAAGGTGGCCACCGTGCCCGAGGAGTTTCGCAACGGTTGGACCCGGGAGATGGAGGCGGCGTTCTGGGAACGGGCCGAACCGTTGATCGCGAAGTTCAAGGGCAAGGCCAACCCCCTGACGACTGGCGAAGGTGAAAAATGGGGTCTGCCCAATTCGATTCTGGCGTACTTGGCGGGCGACCGTGACGCCGCGCTCGCCGCGATGCAGGCGGAGGACAACCAGTCCGGCAGCGATCATGCGCACACCAAGGGCATCGACCTGTATTGGTGCTTCACGTTGAAGGGGCAGATGCGGAAGTACTTCTTGTTCGGCGAGGAGTTCAAACCCGAGTATCGCGCCCGCTTCAAGGAAGCCGGTAAAATCTGGAGCGCCGCGGATCCGCGCCCGAGCTTCGAGACCATTCTGCTGTTTGACGACTCAAACAAGGCGTTGCACGCCGCCGCCGCGCTGGCCATGGAGAAGATGACCGGCCAGAAGTTCGGGGCCGACCGCGAGAAATGGCGGGCATACTGGAAAACCTACGCGGACAAGGGCTGGAAGGAATTTGAAGAATATGAACGCATCAAGAATATCCATCCGCACCCGAAATACGGCGTCGGCACCGGCCCGGTCGGCGCGACCTGGGACCCGGCGGTGCGCGGTTTCTGGGCCGATGCGCGCAACACGGACAACTTGCGCGGCATGCGCGAGGTGGCCGTTTACCTGATGGCCGAGGAGACCGGCAACGAGCAGACCCGGCAAATCTTCAAGACCAAGCTGTTGCGCACCGCCAAACAGTTCCTCGGCGTCGGCATGGGCGAGTGGGACAGCGAAGGCTACCACGCCCACACCATCGCCGCTTACCTGAACCTCTACGATTTCGCAAAGGACCCCGAGGTGCGCGGCTACGCCAAGGCGATTCTCGATTACCTGAGCACCTGCGGCGCCGTGAAATATTACCACGGCAGCTGGGGCGGTCCCGTGAAACGCGATTACGGCAACGTCGCTCCCTGGGCGACCACCGCCGCGACGCTGTTCCCGTGGTTCGGCGCCGCGCCAAAGGACCAGGCGCATGGCGACCTGGAGCACGCGTTTGTGTTCACCAGCGCCTACCGGCCGCCGCCCGCGGTGGTCGCGTTCGCCCAGAAAAACTTCGACAAGCCCGTCGAGATGCTCAACTCCCATCCGGCCTATGAAGCCTGGTTGCCCGGCAACGACAACGAACCGGAGTTCTACGAGACCATGTATTACAGCCGAACCTTCCAGCTCGGCACCGAGATCGGCGGCAGCCGCGGCGACATGAACGGTTTCAAGCTCCTCGTCCAAAACACCGAGGGCACCGCCGATTTCCTCGTCGCCGGCAGCAGCACCAAACCCAATCCCGGCAACATCTGCACCGCCGGCACGGGCGACCGCATCGCGCAGTTCCGCAAACTGGCGTTGTGGCTCAACGGCGCCAAACCCGACGCCCATTTCTTCCTGACCATGCCGAAATCGGCCGTGATCGAGGACAAAGACGGCGTCAAGTTCCTCCGGGCAAACCAGAGCTTCGTTGCGCTCCGCCCGATCAATTTGACTTGGGGCAACAACACCACCGTCAGCGGCGGCAAGGGCAAGAGCGCCCTCCCCGCCCTGACCGGCAAAGGCAACGGCGGCCAGTTGGCCGGTTTCGCGCTCGAAGTCGGCGAAGGCGATTACGACAAGTTCGTGAGCGCCGTCCTCGCCAAGGGCAAACTCGTCGTCAACGGTCTCGAAGCGGAGTTGACCGGCAGCGACGGCAGCAAAGTCAAAATGGTGTACAGCCCCTCCAGCAAACCCGACGTCTGGCGCAACGGCCAGAAACATGATTGGCAGAAGCATTTCGCCGTGTACCAGACCACCACCGAAGGCGCCCCGCACATTTCGCTCGGCTGGAAGGAACGCAAGCTCCGCGTCGAAGCGGCCGGCAAAGTATTCGAGTCGCAACTCACCGACGACGGCAAATACACATTCACCAACCGTTAGGAAATACCATGACCCAACCAAATCATCTCACGTGCGAATATCTCACCAACCCGCTCGGCATCGACGTCGCCAAGCCACGGCTGTCGTGGTGGCTGAACGATGCGCGACCGGGGGCGCGGCAGACCGCGTTCCAAATTGTGGCCGACAACGGTTGGGATACCGGCAAGGTAATGTCGGACCAGAGCGTTCACGTGGCCTATGACGGCCCGCAGCTCGGCTCGCGCCAACGCGTGGCGTGGAAGGTCCGGTATTGGGACCAACGCGGCAAACCTTCGGCGTGGAGCAAGCCGGCATGGTTCGAAATGGGTTTACTGCAGCAAGGCGACTGGCAGGCGCAATGGGTCAGCGCACCGTGGGCGGGCGGGCCGAAGACGACTGCGCCATGTCCATTTCTGCGAAAGGAATTTCGTCTGCCGCAGCCGGTAAGGTCGGCGCGGTTGTATGCGACGGCACTCGGGCTTTACGAATGCTCGTTGAACGGGGAGCGTGTCGGCGAAGACGTGTTCACGCCCGGCTGGACGGATTACCGGAAACGGATTCAGTATCAGGTTTACGACGTGACGAAGCTGTTGCGGCGCGGCGCGAACAAGTTTGGCGCGGTGTTGGGCGACGGCTGGGCGGTGGGGCACGTGGCGTGGCATGACCGGCAATTCTACTTCGACCGGCCGCGGTTCGTGGCGCAGCTGGAGATCACGTTTGCCGATGGTTCCCGGCAGGTGGTGACGACGGATGGTTCGTGGGCCGCGGCGCAGGGACCGATTCTCGAAGCCGATATGTTGATGGGCGAAAGCCACGACGCGCGGCTGACCACTTCGCACTGGCAGCCGGTCGTGGTTTGCGACGCCCCGAGTGCGCCGTTGGTGGCGATGCGCGGACCCGCGGTGCGCCGCGTGATGGAACTGAAGCCGGTCGCGCCACCGAAGAACGTCGGCGGAAAATGGATTTACGATCTCGGCCAGAACATGGTCGGGCGCGTCCGCATCAAGGTGAGTGGCGAAGCCGGCAAAACGCTGACGTTGCGTTTTGCGGAGGTGCTCAATCCCGACGGCACGGTTTACACGGCCAATCTGCGCGGGGCGCGCGCCACCGATCATTACACCCTCGCCGGTAAGGGCACGGAGAGCTGGGAGCCGCGGTTCACGTTTCACGGGTTCCGCTACGTCGAGGTTACCGGGCCGAAGCCGGCAAGCTTGACCGGGATTGTGCTGCAGTCCGACACGCCGCCGACGGGTGAGTTCACCTGCTCGGACAAGTTGCTCAATCAGCTTCAGCACAACATCCAATGGGGACAGCGCGGCAACTTCCTCGAAGTGCCGACCGATTGCCCGCAACGCGACGAACGGCTCGGCTGGACGGGCGACGCGCAGGTGTTCGCGCGCACGGCGGCCTTCAACATGAACGTCGCGCCGTTCTTCACCAAGTGGCAGAACGATCTGCGGGACTCGGCGCTGCCCGGCGGCAACATTCCCGCCGTCGCGCCGAACGTGCTCTGGGGACATGACGGCGGCCCGGCATGGTCCGACGCCGTGATCATCTGTCCGTGGACGATGCATCTGTGTTACGGCGACACGCAACTGCTGCGGGACCATTACGACATTCTGCGCGGGTTCGTGGACTGCCTGCACAAGGAGAGTCGCGGCCTGATCCGCGCCTACGAAGGCGCGAAGTGGCAGGGCTTCGGCGATTGGCTGGCACAGGACGGCACCGGCAACGTGTTCGGCGGCACGCCGAAGGACCTGATCGGCACGGCGTATTTCGCCTATGGCGCCCGGCTGTTGTCGCAGATCGCCGCCCGGCTCGGCATTCGCGAGGATGCCGGCAAATACGCGGCGCTGTGCGAACGCGTGCGCCGCGCCTTCCAACGCCGGTTCGTCACCGCGGCGGGTCTGGTGGGTAACGGGACGCAAACCTGTTACGTGCTCGCGCTGCATTTCGATCTGTTGCCGGATAAGTTGCGTCCGCTCGCGATGGCCAATCTCGTGGCCGATATTGAGCGTCGCGGCAGCAAGCTCAGCGTCGGGTTCGTTGGCAGTTCGTATCTGCCGTGGGTGCTCTCGGACAACGGTCGCCTGGATGTCGCTTACCAGCTCCTGCTTCAGAAGCAGTGGCCTTCCTGGCTCTACGCGGTGACGCAGGGCGCGACGACAATCTGGGAGCGTTGGGACGGCTGGACGCACGACAAGGGGTTCCAAGATGTCGGCATGAACTCCTTCAACCATTACGCCTACGGCGCCATCGGCGCGTGGATGTACGCGGTGGTGGCCGGTCTGCAACTCGACCCTGAGCAGCCCGGTTACAAGCATATCCGCATCCAGCCGCAGCCCGGCGGCGGCTTGACCAGTGCCCGCGCAAAGTTGCCGACGATGTACGGCGTGGCCGAAAGCAGTTGGCGGATTTCAGGGGACAAGTTCGCCCTCACAATCACCGTTCCGCCCAATACCACCGCCACCGTCCAGCTTCCCGGTCAGAAGAAACCGGTGCGCGTGGAAGCCGGTCAGCACCGATTCACGACTCGCCTGGTAAAGTAACTTCGCGCTGGTCGTTTGACGGCGTGGAGTTCGCGTGTGAAGGTGTGCGGCGGGAAATGGCTGCGGGGGAGGGGCTGTCGGTTTCTCAGCGACAGGAGAACAATACATGAGCCATATCACCGAACCCCTTATCAGCCTGCGTCCCGTCGCTCCCGCCCGTTTACGTGCGCCCAAGGAGAACATCCCGCAAACGAAGTTCGAGCGCGATTTGATCCTCTCCATCGTTCGGGAGGTGGTGCGCGACCGCAACATCGTTCCGCCCGCGCCGACCGATGATCTGCGCGCATTGGCCAAGGAGATCATCGCCCGCGCCAACACCAAGCCGGTCTATCTCGAATACATCGCCGTGCTGATCAACAACGAGCTGTGGCGCGAACAACTCGCCACGATCCCGTTCGAACGCCGGCTGCTGCTGTTGCCGAAGTGTCTGCGTTTGGAGGAACGCTGCCCGGCGCCGTTCGATGAGTTCGGCCTGCTGTGCAAATCGTGCGGGCTCTGCTCGCTGCAGGATTTGACGGAGGAAGCGGAGAAACTCGGTTACGCCGTGTTGATCGCCGAGGGCTCGGCGCTGGTGATGTCGATGATCCAGACCGGCAAGATCGAAGGCATCGTCGGTGTCTCCTGTCTCTCGGTGTTGGAACGCGCGTTCCCGTACATGGAAGCTGCCGCCATTCCCGGCATGGCAATCCCGTTGCTCCAGGACGATTGCATCAACACCACCGTCGATCTGGATTGGGTCTGGGACCTGATTCACCTGACCAGCGATGATCGGACCCGGCGACTGGACCTGGTCGCGCTGCGCAAACAGATCGAAAGCTGGTTCACGCCCGAGGCGTTGACGGAAGTGCTCGGGCCGGTCGATGGCGAGGTGGACCAGCTCGCCCGCGACATGCTCACTCAAGCCGGTAAACGGTGGCGGCCATTTCTCTCGGTGGCCGTTTATCAAGCATTGCGTGAGGACCCGAATGCGCCATTGCCCGATGACATCCGCCGGTTGGCTGTGGGCGTGGAATGCTTCCATAAAGCTTCGCTGATTCACGACGACATCATGGACGGGGACGCGACCCGGTATGGGGAGGCGACGTTGCACCGCAAATACGGGATGCCGGTCGCCTTGACCACCGGCGACCTGCTCATCGGCGAAGGTTACCGGCTGATCGAGACGTGCGGTGTGTCCGCAGAACAACGCGCCGCGATGTTGCGCATCTCTGCCGAGGCCCAACGCGCGCTCAGTCTCGGTCAGGGCGCGGAGTTGCTCTGGACGCAGAACCCGAAGCCGATGACCAAGAAGGAGGTCGTCGCCGTGTTCCGTCGCAAGACAGCGCCCGCGTTTGATGCCTGCCTGCGTCTTGGCGCGGCCTATGCCGGTCAACTGGCGCCATACGACAACATCCTGCGCTCCTACAGCGAAGCGATTGGCATTGCCTACCAGATTCGCGATGATCTTGATGATTGGGGCGAAGCCGCTGAGTCGAACGATTTGAGCCGTCACCGGCTCAGTGTCGTGCTGGCCGCGGCCCGCGAGAAGGCGAAGGGCGAACAACGCGCCACGCTCGATGCCGTCATGAGCGGCCAGACACCGGCAGGCCTGACGGAGCGCGACTTGGAGGAGTTGTGCAGCAGCCTCGGTGCGGTCGAGAACACCAAGCTGTTGCTGGAAAGCTACAAGGATTCCGCGATCCGTTCGTTGCGTGAACTGGACCACGCGAGCCTGAAGGGGCTGTTGCGCCGAGTGGTCGGCAAAATCTTCAACGACCTCGAAATCAAGGGCTGGTGCAAGGAAGTCGAGGCCGACCGGCAAAACTCGAAATCCGAAACCCGAAATCCGAAGGAATGAGGCAATGCAGCAAGAAGCAGTGCGGCTCGCAACCTGTTTGCTAATTCGTATTTCGGATTTCCTTCGAATTTGCTTCGCAGGTCTCGCGGACTCGGCTTCGATATTCGGATTTGCTTTGCAGGTCTCGCGGACTCGGCTTCGGATTTCTCCTCTATGACCCAACTCGACTGCATCGTGATCTCCGGCGATCTCCCGATGGAGGTTCTCGGCAAGGAAATCCGCCGCCAGACCTGGCTCACGGTGGACGGCGTGCCGGCAACCTTGAGCGTGCTCGATGAATATTTCCACAACGGCCGCCGTGCCGACCGGGCGCGCGACGCGGTGTTGCATCGCGGGCAACCGTTCGTCTCGCTCAACGGCCCATATCTCTGCCAGTACCTCGCAGCGCGCGGCTTCAATGTCGCCGAGGTGCCGATGTTCACGCTCTATCGCGAGCGGTTGCGTGAACTGCTTGCCAAGAAGCCGTTGCTGGTCGTGATCTCCACGACGTTCCTGCCGTTCGCGAAACAGATCGATGCGATGGCCGCCGCGATCAAGTCGATGTCTCCCGACAGCTTCGTCGTGGCCGGTGGCGTGCAGATTTGGAAATCGTACCGCCATAGACAACTGATGGATGCCGGTGAGATTACGCCGGACATCCTGCCGCATGTGGCCGAGCACAATTTCCTGATGGACCGACAACGTCCGTCGCCCGTGGACGCGCTGATTGTGAGCAAACGCGGTGAGACCACGTTGGTCGAGTTGCTCGCGACATTGCGCGACGGCGGCAACTGGCGTCAGTTGCACAACCTCGCCCACTTCGAGCACGGCACGTGGCAGCTCAACCAAATCCAGGAACATCCCTACAACGAGGTCCAGGTCGATTGGCGCCGCGTGCCGACCGGCCCGACCCGCACCTATTTTCCGATCCAGGCCGGTCTCGGCTGCGGTTACCAATGCACGTTCTGCGACTTCAAGGAACTCTACCCGAAGGTCAACCTGCGCCCGGTCGGCTCGATTGTGGATGAAATCCGCACCGTGCCGGAGATCGAAGGCATGCGGCGCGTTTACTTCACCGACGACAACCTGTTCGTCCACAAACGACGCGCGATCGAGTTGTGCGGGGCGCTGATCGAATCGGGGATGCGCATCAAATGGCGCGGGATGTTCCGCTTGTCAGTCGTCGATGAGGAAGTGGCCGAATGGATGGCCCGCTCCGGTTGCGTCGAAGTGCTGCTCGGCGTCGAGTCCGGCGACCAGGAGATCCTCAGCGCGATGACCAAGCGCACCAAGCCCGGTGACATTCTCCGCGCGGTCGGTGCGCTGAACAAATTCGGCGTCAGCACCAAGAACATGCTCATCGTCGGCTTCCCGGGCGAAACCGAAAAGAGCGTGCGCAACACCGTTGATGTCCTCAACGCCTACCCGACCGACGGTCCCGGCGTGCATCGGGTGATGTTCTTCACCTTCGCCGTGTTGCCGCTCGCCGAAATCGCCAGCGCGAAGAACCGGCAACTCCACAACCTGCGCGGCTACGGTTACCACTGGTCGCACAACACGATGGACTCCAAACGCGCCGCCGAGCTGATGGCGTGGGCGCAGGATTCGCTCAAGCCCGAGTTGAGCCCGCCATATGTGTTGGAGGTTCCCGAGCACCCGGGGCTCGACATCGAGCAGATCAAAAAGGTTTACCGGCTGCGCAACCAGATCGTGCGCAGTACCGATGCCAATGCGGCCCCTCTCTGGCGCGAGTTGGAGAGCTGCTTCAATCGATCCGGTCGCGCCACCGCACCCGACCTCATCTCGCAATTTGCGGGCGCCTAGCTCTTGATGCTTTCGAGCAGCTCATCACGGCTGATGGCTTTGTGCTCGGCTACGGCCCGCAAAATGGCGTTCAGGGTCCCGATCCGCAAAGCAGCATGAGCTGGTACGGCAAGCCGGTGGTGGAAAGGACATTCTGTCTGCAGAATCAGGTGGCTGCCAACTTGGTGAACGACACGGTAATCCCAGTCGCGACAAAGCACCTTGGCGAGTTCATGCCCACTCAGGTCGCGCGGCAGCTTCATGCACAGGCGAGCACTTCGTCGCGGACCAAGTGCAGACGAATCGATTGGGGCTGCGGTCGGTCAAAGCAGAACGCGCAGACGGCTTCACGCACATTTTGCCGCAGTTCTTCCCATGTGTCGGCCTGCGTAAAGATATCGTCTGACAGACACTCCGCAACGAAGCCGCCATCGGCCTCCTGTGTGACTTGGAACACAAGCTCGTTCATGCAAGGCAAAATAGACAGGCCCGCGCTCCGAAGCAAGTTTCCCATTATAAACTGAGATGTCCCAGTGCCAGCAGGGCGTAGCTGGTGTACTCGACGTCGAGGTGGTCGTCGGCCCAGTGACCGTGGAATCCGCCCCCACGGTGAATTCGGTTCATTGCTGGAGATGAATCAGAATTGTTGTTGACGTCACCCCCCCTGTTTTCGTTTAGGAAGTGCAGGTAATCCTTATGATGAAATGGGATCGAGCATGTGATTGGGTTGTATTGATGGTGGCTGCTGGCATCGGGCTGGTGGGTTGCCGACCTGCGGATCATTCCTTGGCCGATAAATGGCCGACGAATCAATGGGCCACGTCTGACTGATTCCTATCGCGCCTACGATGACAACGGCGTCCAGGTGCGTCCATTCGTGGCACGAATCCAAGCCGACGCCGAAACAAAAGCCGGCGCCAAAGGCAACGCCGGTGGCCATGCGATCCTGACTGCCAAGGTCAAGCCACACGTGGATTTCACGTTCTCGAACCCGGTGAAGGATCTGACGTCTGTGCAGATTCAAGTCCGTGTCTATCCTGCGGGAGTTGAAAAGCTCCGCGCCTGCTTCCACAACCCCGAAACGGCCTTGATTGCAGTCGCTCCCGAGAATGTGGGAACCAGGAAAGAGCCTGATATTCCCGCCTGTTTCCTCTTGGTAGCATAGGCCTCCGTGCCTGTGACGTTGGGGCAACTCGCCGTCGGGCACAGGCAGAGACGCCTATGCTACCGAAATTGCACAATGCGTTCTTTACAGGCTGAGATGGCCGAGCGCGAGCAGGGCGTAGCTGGTGTATTCCACATCGAGATGATCGTCGGCCCAGTGACCGTGGAAACCGCCGCGGTTGTCCCAAAGCGTGTCGATGAAATCCAAGCACGGCTCCTTGATCGAAGTGAACGACACCTGCATACCGGCCAACGCATGCAGCGCCGTGGCGGTGGAAAGCAGATCGGGAATCGGCGCGCGCGGGACGGCGAAGAAGCCGCCCTCGGGATGATGTTGGCTCAACAACCACGGGCCAACCTCTGCCGGTAAGGGCGCGCCCCATTGGCGCAACAACGTGATTGCGCCGCCCGTGGCCGTCGTCGTGCCGGTCGGCAGGTTGCGCTCGTTGCTGAACGCGCCATCGGCGGACCGCAACGCCAGCAGGCTGTCGCGGACATCCGGCGCTTTCTCGCCCAAATCCTGATGCGCGCCGCAGGCCAGATAGGCACCATAGACGGTGCCGCGCGGCATACCGGGCGACAGATGAAAACCTCCCTCCGGCGTCCGATGCTCGGCCAGCCGACGCCGCACCGCTTCGCGCACCGTTGCCGGCACGTCGCCGAGAACCGACCAGCAACGCGCGAGGCAGGTCAGATGAATCAGGTCGAGGCTCGCGCCGTCGCTGAAGCCGGCCAGGAATGCGCGCAGCCGGTCACGATCAAACTCGCGTTGGAGCGCGATCAAACAGTCGAGTCCGAACACCGTGTAGTAAAGATCGCTGTTGCCGCCGCGGTCTTGGAAACCGCCGTCGGGATTCTGCTGACCGGCAACAAACTCGCGGACAAGTTCCGTGGCGTCGCCGAGAACCTTCGGCGCGAGCCGGGAGACCTGGAGAATTTCGAGACGCAGGCTCACTTCGCGGC
>JBFZFE010000300.1:0-2909 GCA_041306525.1 Verrucomicrobiota bacterium
TTGTTCCACTTCACTTCCTGGGTCCAGAGCAACTTGCCGTCGGTGCCGTAGCAGTACAGTTCACGCTTCTCCGTTGTGCCGCCACTTACGAAGATCTTGTCCCCCCAGACAATGGGCGCACTGACGCCGCCGAGAACCACGGGGGATTTCCAGAGCAAATTCTCCTTGTCCTTGCCACTGAACTTCGCCGGGACATTTTGCTCGGGCGCCACGCCCAAGCCATTGGGTCCGCGGAACTGCGCCCAATTTGCGGGGTCTTGCGCGACGCAGGAACTGGTTCCCACGAGTACTCCGACGATCACTGACATCCACATAGGTTTCATATTTTCTCTTCTCCGTTGCCGTTGCCGGCCTTGATGGTGTTCTTCTCGTCATCCTCAAAGGAAAGCGCACCGGTTGGACAATGCCGCACGCAGTCCTCGCCCACCTTCTGGAAGGCATCACTCAGTTCCCCATGCAGGGGAACGCCAATCTTCACGTCAAATCCACGGCCGATATGCGTCAGCCCGAAAGGCTCCTTGGCCTGCTCGGCCAGCTCCACGCAGATCCCGCAGGAAATGCACTTGCCCGGCTCAAACAGGATGCCCCCCGGCTGGCGCACAAACTCGAACCCACGCCGTTTGCCGCCGAGGTTGCGTTTGACATCGACATTGTACATGTCGCCGTACAACCGCAGCTTGCAGGAATCCGCGGCGCGGCAATCACAATGACAGCAACGGCCGGAAGCTTCCTCCGCCAAACCAATCAATTCGCGGGTGCTGAGCAAGGCGTTGGCGCCCTGGAGAAAGGAACGGACCTCGGCTTCGTCGAACTTGGGCAATGAGGAGGTGAATTCCTTAACCACGATCTTCACTTCCCGGCCTTGAAGGAAGCCATCCACGCACTCGGCCAGTTGTTTCCCCTCGCCCACCGATCTGGCGGGGTCATAGCCGGTGCGAATGCAGCTACCGGCGGCATAGACGCCGGGCACGCTGCTCTGCAAAGTATGCGGGTTGATCCGCACCGTGCGTTCCGTTGCGGCGATCCCCAGTTCTGCCGGCTTCGTCTTCTGCATGTTGCCGACGGCCACGATCACGGCGTCGAACTCTTGGCGCAATTGCTCCAAGGTGAAATCACGGCCAAGCCGTTGTTCGCCGCGGAAATCCAACCCAATCAGCCTGATGGTCGCAATATCACCGTCGAGCGTCTCCCGTGGGAGATCCTGCTCGGGAACCCCGTAGCGCATGTGTCCGCCCGGCTCGGGGTGATCATCGAACACTACCGCCTTGTGGCCGAGTCGCAGGAGATAGAACGCGGCCGACAACCCCGTCGCGCCCGCCCCGACAATGGCGATGCGCTTGCCGGTGGACGGAGCGCAGGTGGGCGTGAACCGTTCCTTGGCGAGCCGGTCAAGGTCGGCGACTTCACGTTCAATCAGTTGAATGGCGACGGCGCCGTCCAGTTTGCTGCGCCGGCAACCTGTCTCACAAGGCGCCCGGCAGATGCGGCCCATCACGCTCGGGAAAACAACGTTTTCCTTCACGAGTTGGATGGCTTCCCGCATTTTGCCCTGCGACACCAGACGGATCGTGGCCGGCACCTGCAAATGCGCAGGACAGACACGTTGGCAAACAGAAACACAGTCGCCCAGATGATCGCTGAAGAGCAACTCCATCGCCGCTTTGCGGGCTTCGCGCACAAAAGGCGTCTCGCTCTCGACCTCCATGCCTTCGCTGGCCTGCGTGGCACAGGACGGCACCAATCGCGGCTGTTTGTTCACGCGCACGACGCAGGCGAGGCAGGAAGGACGGTCTTCCTTCACGCCCTTGAGAAAACACATCGTCGGGATTTCAATCCCCAAGGCGCGGGCGGCATCCAGCACCGTACTCCCCGGGGGCACTTGCACTGCTTTGCCGTCTATTTTCAGGTTAATCATGGTTACACAATGCTGATGGCATTCGCCGGGCAATCCATCCGACAGACGTCACAACGGGTGCACTTGTTCACGTCGATTTCGTGTTTCTTGTAGGCCGCGACCGGGATGGCGTTCACCGGGCAGCGCTGGGCACAAATGGTGCAGCCGGTGCAGTTGTCCTGCACCACGTATTTGATCAACGCCTTGCACTTGCCAGCCGGGCAATGCCCGGCCAAGTGCGCCTCATACTCGCCGCGGAAGTAGCGGAGCGTGGTCAGAACCGGGTTTGGCGCCGTGCGACCCAAGCCGCAGATGCTGCCCTGGACGGTCAGGTTCGACAACCGTTCCAGTTCGTCCAGATCGCTCTTCTTGCCCTTGCCGTTGCAGATGGCTTCGAGAATCTCCAAAATCCGCATCGTGCCAATGCGGCAAAACGTGCATTGACCGCAGGACTCGCTCTGCATGAACTTCATGAAATACTTCGCGACATCGACCATGCAGTCTTCTTCGTCGAGCACCACCAAGCCGCCCGAGCCCATGATGGCCCCGGCCGAAACCAATGCCTCATAATCGACCGGCGTGTTGTCGAGCGAGGACGGCAGGCAGCCACCCGACGGCCCGCCAATCTGCACGGCCTTGAGCTTCTTGCCGTTCGGAATCCCGCCGCCGATCTCCTCGATGATCTGGCGAATCGTGATCCCCATCGGCACTTCGATCAACCCCGGGAACTTCACCTTGCCGGCCAGCGCGAACACCTTCGTGCCTTTGCTCTTCTCAGTGCCCAGCGCTGCGAATTTCTCGGCGCCATTGCGGATGATCCACGGCACCATGGCGTAGCTCTCGACGTTGTTGATCAGCGTCGGCTTGCCCCACAAGCCGAAATCCGCCGGAAATGGCGGCTTCAGGCGCGGAATGCCGCGTTTGCCCTCGATGGACTCCATCAACGCCGTCTCTTCACCGCAAACGAAGGCGCCAGCGCCCTCGAAGATGTGCAGCTTGAAACGGAACCCTGTCC
>JBFZFE010000301.1:0-8219 GCA_041306525.1 Verrucomicrobiota bacterium
GGCGCGCTCGACGCTCAATGCCGTATCCGCGTGCAGCCCAAGCAACCCGCGCGGCACCGTCGTCTGCCCTTCGACGTCGAGATACCGGCTGCGCACGGTCACCGTCGGGTCCGCCGCGAGCGCCGAGCCAGCAAGCAAGATCAGCAGAACAGCTTTCACGACACCCTTGTGAAACGCAGCGGCGCGCCCGCATCGTCGGGGTTGAACTGCCACGCCACGACCTCGTCGCCCTTCACCTCCGCGCGCAGGTCCCAATTGATCTCCGAGAAATCGTGTCCGCTCCCGTCAGCGCTTACGCTGCCGTCCTCGCGCCAGACCAACGGCAACTCCACCGAGCGGAACCGCAGGCGCGGCCCGTCCATCACTGTCAACTCGCCGTACGCCGGATGCGCGAACGTGCCGGCAACCTTCCTTACCGGGCAAGGCACGCTCGGGCGCGCCAAGCGTGTGGCGAGACGTTTCTCACTGGCTTTGCGGAAACGTTTCTTCTGTTCGAGGAACCGGTCGGCCCATGCCACCGGCTCCCAACCGGCCGCGCGATCCAACAGGCTCCACGCCAGCAAATCCGACGCGGGACTGCCCGAGCGATTCGACAGCGCGCAGGCGGCGATCTTGCGTTCGGGAATCGCCAGCAGATGCGACGTGTACCCGCGGAACCCACCGGCCCATTGCAACACCAGTTCGCCCCGGTAAACCACCGTCCGCCCCGCCACCGCCACGCAGGGCGAACGCCACTCCTTCCACTCGGGAGCCGGCAAGCCCAGCACCGGCGTGGTCACCGACTTCGCGCCGCCACGCGCGAGAAACAAGCCGAGTTTTGCCAGCTCCGTGATCGAACCGCACACCGCGCTTGCCGGCGCGATGGCTTCGAAATCGAAGTCCGCTGTCGGCTCTGCCGGCATGAAACCGTTCGGCCCGTACCCGAGGGCGCGCTCGACCGCCACGAACTCGCTGAGCTTGGTCAGCGGCTTGATCCCGAGCGGGTCCAGCAGGTCGTGGATCGCCTGATGCCAGGTCGTGCCCGCCGCTTTGAAAACTTCACCGAGTATCGTGAAGTTCAGGTTCTGGTAGAAGTGCCCGGCCCGGAACCCCGGCCGGCAAGGCACGTGCGGCAGTCGCTCCAGCAACACTGCGGGCGTGGTCGGCCCATCAATCCACGTCCAGTCGCCTCCCGGCAGCCCGGTCCGATGCAACAGGCAGTCGCGAACCGTCGCGCGCTCCGTCGCCACCGGATCAGCAAACCGCAAGCCCGGCAGGAACTCCCTGACCGGCCGATCCAGATCGACGAGCTTGGCCAACGCCAGCGCCGTGAGCGGTTTCGAGATTGAATACCAGCGCGACGGCGTATCGGCAGTCATCGGCAACTGCCGTTCCAGGTCGCGCCAGCCATGTGTCGCAACGTGTGCAATTTCGCCATTCGCCACCGCGGCCGCAGCCAGCCCCGGCACAACATGCTCGCCAGCGACACGCGCCAGCAGTTCAGGGACATCAGAGAAACGTTCCATGCCCAGATGAAACCCTCCCGGCAGCGATTCGTTGCTCAGTCCGACCAGTTTGGCGGGATCTTCGGAGATGAAGTTGGACGGCGAGCCTACCGGGCGCGGGCCATCTGCTCGCCCAAGACCCGCGCTGTATCGGTCGTTCCTGTCAGAATACTGTCGGCGATGGGAGCCGGAAATCCCCGCGGCAACTTTGCCTGCACTTGCTTCAGCACCTGGGGGGTTTGCGCGATGACTTCCTCCACGATCGATTCCATATCGGGAAGCGTGCAGCGGCGCGCGGTCTCGAGAAAATGTCGCACGGCAATCTCCCGCCACCGGTAATGCTTGCTCTTGCCACTCAGCCCCATTGCCATCTTGATCTTGTACGGCGATAACTGACCACGCCCCGGGCCCAGCATCGGATGCGCGGACAAGATGTCGTAGCATGGAGTGAGTCGGTAGGCGCCGCCGGGAAGCAGAAAGATGCTGAAGTTCTTGGCGTGACCGTCAATCGCCGCCAACAGCCAGAACACCAGTTGGGTGCGCATAAAATCACGGCGGTCCGCCGTTGCCCGCTCTGAGCCGAAAAGCAGGTCCATGATTCGTTGGATTCCCGGGCCGCCCTCGTTTTCATATTTCAAGGCGGCAGGCGTCGCGGTGGCTTGGCAGAAATCCTCCTGCGGCAGACGGAGGATCCATTTGCCGTCTGCGGCGAGCCGACGGTCAAACCGCTCCACGACCAGGACTTTCTGTTCACCGAAGGTCTCCATCCAGCAATCGGCCACCGGGATGCCATACCCCGCGAGGATTTGGGCGCAAAGCCATTCGTTCTCGACTGACGTGGAAAGGTCCACTCCTTGGGGGTTGTTCCCGATCGGCAGTTTGAGAATATGGGTGGTGGGAGTCGAGCCGGCCGGGCGATGCCAGGCTCTCTCGTGCCACAACAGCGCCGTCTTTTCCTGCGCGCCGGCCAAGGAAATGCGGAAGTCATCCGCATCCTGTTCGCCGGCGCCAAACGTCGGATTCACGGTGCCGGCCAGAATGGTCTCGACCTGCCCCCGCGTCAGCCGCTTGCCGCTGATGTTGCGCACGTCCACGGGCGGATGGCCTTCTGGCAGAAGTTGAATGGCGCCCACGCAGTCGCGCCCGATTTCCTGCAGCAGATCAAAAGCCCGTGTGGACGAAGTACCGAAGCGGCGCTGGATCCGCTCGCGAATGTTGCGGCTGTCCGGCAACAAGTTGTCGAAGAACTGCTCGACCGCCCGTCGATACGGCTCGGCGGCGGGCCGCAGCGGCAATGACAACGAGATCGGGCGCGCCGCCGGCGATGACAGCCAAGAGTCCGCATAGATGAACTCCTGACCACCGCTCGACGAGCGACGCCATTCGCCGACATGCTCGCCATTCATCCAGACCGAGAGTGCGTTGGTTTTTCTGGGGCGCCCCATGCTCCCGTCACCATTCCGAAGGCGGAGTATGTTTGCCACGCGGACGCACCACCAGTTCCAGGTCCAAGGCTGCCAGCCATTTGAACACGCGGGCCAAGGAGGCGCTGGACGGATCAAGTTCCAGCTTGGATATTTCGCCCTGCGGCGAGCCGATGGCCTTGCCGACCTGCGCCTGCGTCAATGCGCGTATTTTCCGGTAGCCTTGCAAGACCGGGCCGAGTTGCGAGGAGGTTCTGATGACGTAGTTCTGCATATATGCTACACCATATATTCCAAGCGTATATGCTATACAATATAAAATCAGTTTATCTGCTCAACGCGATGACTTCAGGCGCACGTCAACGTCCACCGCGCAGTGGCTGCGTGGCGTTTTTGAGCAGCTCGGTACCGGGGTCGGCGGCTTTCTCGACGCGGATTTCGCGGGCGAGAATCAGCGACGCGATTACGATCAAGGCCGCGCTCAGCCAGCCCAAGGCCGCCACCGAGACGCCCGCCACCAGATGAAATGCCACCAATGGCGCCACCAAGCCGCGCAGGCCGGTAAAGAAGGTGTGCACGCTCATGTAATCGGCCACCCGATCCGGCGGGGCGAACTTCGTCACCCACAAACTCCAAGCCACGTCGCCGCCGGCGTTGCTGATGCCGTAGATGACAGCCCCGAGTACCAGGCCGCTGAAACTGTCGCTGGTGAAGAAGGTCAGGATGCTCAGCGCAAACCCGAGGTTCAGCGTGACGCGCAACGCGAAGAAGTTCACCCGGTCAAAGAGCCAGCCCCAGACCGGGCTCATGATCAAGCGGGCGATGTTGGGTATCACCCCGATCAGCAGGGCCACGGTCGCGGCGCTGAGCGTCAACCCGTATCGCGCGTTGGCGAGGTACTCGACCCGCAGCGGCACCATCATCAGGTTGGCGAAGCCGAGCAGCATCCAGCAAATCAACGTGATGCGGAACACGCGGTCTTCCCGGACAAACCGCAACGCGCGCAGCGGATGCGGGCTCGCGACCTGCGCCAGCGGTTTCGAAGGGACCCGCCACAGGCAGAACGCGGCCGCGGCACACGCCAATGCATATGCCAGCAGCAGCCACCGGTAACGCTGGACATCCACCGACAGGAACCGGCCCGCCAGTTCACTGAACAGCGCCGCGGTGGCGACGCGGATCATGATCGTGCGCGAGAAGCGGCGACCGCGTTCGGCGGCGGGATAGTTGTCCTGATAAATCTGCGTCAGCAACGGCACCATCACCGCCAGGCTGGCGAGGCCGACCAGTGAACAGGTGACGAACACCGCCACCTCGGGCACGGCGGCCGGCAAGGCGAACGCCACCGCTGCGACAACCGACAAACAAGCCGCCGCCTGCGCCGGGCGCCAGCGGCCCTGCGTGACTGCGACCACCGCAAACAGCGACAGGATCAACCCGAGCGAATAGCCTGAAGCCAGCAACGCCTTGGCGGTCGGGCTCGCGGCAAACACCCGCACCGCGATCAGCAGCAGAAACGTCTGCCCGGCCGTCTCCAACACGCCCGCCGCCAGCGAGCGCCAGCATTCATAGAAATAGGTTTGGCGTGTGTTCTCGGTCACATCGGGCCCGAACAATAGCGAGCCGGCAATGAATTGAAAGCCGCGATTCGCTGCACCGGGGATTCCGTCATCGAGGACAACGCCCGGCTTCAATGTCCCCTTCGCGGTGTCAAAAAGGGGCTTGTCAGGGCAGGGGAGCGCTCCTATATTTCGCGAGCCTTCCCGTGGAGTGCCCCCTAGCCCCTAAAGCAGCGAGCCTTCGGAAGGCAGGAGATAGTGAGTTCGTTATGGCAACAAACCCAATGGAAAAGTATTTGGCCGAGGTGAAGGAATTCACCGAGGGAATGCTTATACAAGGACGGATCCTCGAGGTCCGTGGCAATGACGTGTTGGTGGACATCGGTTACAAGTCCGAAGGTCTGATCCCGCGCCATGAGTTCAATGATCCCGAAGCGCTGGCCGTCGGGCAGGAAGTCGAAGTGCTGCTCGAGAAGATCGAAGATGACAACGGGATGGTCGTTCTCTCCTATGAGAAGGCCGCCCTGAAGAAGAACTGGGACCGCATTGTCTCGCTCTGCAACGAAGGCGGCACCATCGAAGGCAAGGTCAAAGCCAAGGTCCGCGGCGGCCTGACCGTCAACATCGGCGTGGACGCGTTCCTGCCGGCTTCGCAGATTGACGTGATCGCCCCCCGCAACCTCGACGAGTACGTCGGCAAGACCTATCAATTCAAAGTCGTCAAGATCAACGACGAGCGGAAGAACATCGTGCTCTCCCGCCGCGAGTTGATCGAACAGGAACGCGAAGACCGCCGCCGCCACCTGCTCGACGACATGCAAGTCGGCTCCGTTCGCGAAGGCGTGGTCAAGAACATCACCGACTTCGGTGCGTTCATCGACCTCGACGGCATCGACGGCCTGTTGCACGTCACCGACATGAGCTGGGGCCGCATCAACCACCCCAACGAACTCGTCAAGGTCGGCGACAAGATCGAGATCATGATCCTCGAAGTGGACCGCGAAAAAGCCCGCGTCAGCCTCGGCCTCAAGCAACGCAGCCGCAATCCGTGGGACGACATCGCCCTCAAGTATCCCGTCGGCAGCCGCGTCCGCGGCAAGATCGTCAGCGTCGTTCCTTACGGCGCGTTCGTGCAAATCGAAGACGGCGTCGAAGGCATGGTGCACGTCAGCGAACTGTCCTGGACCAAGCGCGTTGCCCGCGCCTCCGACGTGCTCAAGACCGGCGACGAACTCGATGCGGTCGTGCTCGACATCAAACGCGACGAACAGAAGATTTCGCTCGGCGTCCGCCAGCTCGAATCCAACCCGTGGACCCACGTGCCCAAGAAGTATCCGCCGGGCACCAAGATCTCCGGCAAGGTCCGCAACCTCACCAACTTCGGCGCGTTCGTCGAGATTGAAGAGGGCATCGATGGCATGGTTCACGTCTCCGACCTCTCATGGACCCGCAAGGTCACCAACCCCGCCGAAGTCCTCAAAAAGGGCCAGAAGGTGGACGCGGTCGTCCTCGAAGTCGATCCCGCCAACCAGCGGATTTCGCTCGGCATGAAGCAACTCGAAGACGATCCGTGGCGCAGCATCGATCAGCGTTACCACATCGGCGACATCGTCCAGGGCAAGGTCGTCAAACTGGCCTCCTTCGGCGCGTTTGTCGAATTGGCCGACAAGATCGAGGGCCTGGTCCACATCAGCCAGATTCGCGAGGAACGCGTCGAGAAGATCAAGGACGTGCTCAAGCCCGGCGAAGAAGTCAGCGCCCGCGTCATCAAGGTGGACCCGCAGGAACGCCGCATCGGCCTCAGCATCAAGGCCGCCAGCTACTCCGCCGACCAACTCGAAGCCGAGAAACAAATGTTCGAAGACGCCCTGCGTCCCGGTCAAGCCATCGTTGACCTCGAACACGCCTTCGAGCAAGCCGAGGAAGACAACAAGAAAGACTAACCCGGCAACTCCCGTTCACTCCGCAACCCCGGCCCCCCCAAGGGCCGGGGTTTTGCTTTACCGGCACAGGAGAGCGAGTGCCAATCGCTCAGTAGCCGATGCCAACGGTGGCTGACTCGGAGCGGTGTGGTGGCGCAAGCGTCTCTGCTTGCGCACTTGTCGGACCGACAAGTTCAGCAGCGGCTTGCGATCCAAGGAAGTCCAATAGCCGCGAGAGAACGGCAAAGGCCACAAAGCCAAGGGAATGTGAATCATGCGATTTCCGATCCCGAGTGAGTGACCAATGCTCTGTAAGTCTTTGTGCCTCTGCGATCTCTGCGACCTTTTGCGGCTCCACCGCTCCTTTTAGGTTTAGGCTTACTCGCGCTCCGAAAACCTTCAAAGTGGGAGGGCTTGCCCGCCGTGGCGGGTCCTCAGCGCCCCGACGCAGTATCTCTGCTCATCCGAGCCCAGCGAGAGCCGAATCGGACGAGAACGCGGTTCTCCGCAAATCCCCAAGTTCATCTAAACCGCATCTCAGGGCCACGCGCAGCGAGTGATTTACAGTTTACGGAGTTGCCCCCCCATTCCCAAGCCGAGTGATTTACACATTACGGAGTTGATCCCAAAGCGTCACTTCACATACTCGGATTTGCCGAGCGTCAGGAAGGGGAGGTCTTTGCCTTTGAGTTTCAGGAGGACGAGGTCGTTCTTCGGGTCGGAGGCGAGGACGCCTTCGACTTCGAACTTGCCGCCGTTCTCGGCCTTGGCGATGACGCTGGCGGCTTTCTCGATGACGTGGAAGTTGGTGATCAGTTTGCCGTCGGCGGACACCAGAAAGCCGGTACCCGTGGCGATCTCCTTGCCGGCCGCGTCGGACACGACCAACAGCATGACGGCCGGTCGGGCTTTCTTGGCGAGGGCCTTGAGGTCAATTTGATCCGTCTCCGCGCAGACGGACAAAGGTTGGTTGGCGGCGCACAGCGCGATTCCAGTCAGTAGCGCAACTCTCAGCAAGCGTTTCATGGCCGGGAGGATATGCAGGCAGGCCGGGAGGGGCAAGGCTGGGGAAGGAAGCCTGCGGCTGCGCAAGCAGAGACGCTCGCGCTACCGGAGAGCATGGATTCGCCCGACCCCCATTGGCGTTCATTCGCGTTGATTCGTGGTTGCAGAAAAGCCCGGCAGCCGACCTCAGCGCGGTCGGCTACAGCTCACGGCTTGAGTTTGCCCTTGCATCGGGACTGGGGAAACGGTTGTGTTTGGGGCGTCATGTTCACCGTCGAACAAACCAACCAAGGCGAGCGGCTGGATCAGTTTTTGCGGGCGCAGATGCCGGAGCATTCGCGGGCGTTTCTCCAGAAGCTGATCGAGGAGGGGCGCGTCCTGGTCAACGGGGCGGCCTCCAAGGCGAGCCGCAAAATCCAAGCCGGTGACGTGGTCAGTGTGGAGATTCCGCCGCCGCGTCCGTTGGCGACGCAGGCGGAGGCGATCCCGCTCCAAGTCCTGTTCGAGGATGAGGACATGGTCGTAGTGAACAAGGCGGCCGGGATGGTCGTTCACCCGGCGGCCGGTAACTTCGAGGGGACGCTGGTCAACGCGTTGCTGCATCATTGCCGGGGACAGCTCTCGGGCATCGGCGGCGTGGAACGACCCGGTATCGTTCATCGGTTGGACAAGGGAACGACCGGCTGCATCGTGGTGGCCAAGAACGACGCGGCGCATCAGTCGTTGGTCGAGCAGTTCAAGGGGCGCAACGTCCAGAAGACCTATCTGGCGGTCTGTTGGGGGCAGTTTCACAAGCCGGCAGGGCGAATCGACACGGTGATCGGG
>JBFZFE010000302.1:0-2548 GCA_041306525.1 Verrucomicrobiota bacterium
CACAAACACCAGGCGGTAGTTGTCGCCCGGTTTCAAGCCCGGCGGCACGGTCAGAATCCGCCCCGGGGCCGGTGCCCGATAAACGCTCACATGATAGATCTTGCGGGTGACGCCGTCCTGGGCGGTGACGGTGTAGTCCACCGGCTTCGTGAAATTGTTAGACATGCCGGACTTCGGGGCGACACTCGCGCCGGCGGAGACCATGCAGGCTGGATCCAATTTTGTCAGATCCGCGTCATGCGCCACGGTGAGGGTGACATCGGTCCCTTGGATCACGGCCTGGCGCCCACCCCACTCGAAGCCCAGCAGGTCGCAGACCTTGGGATTGTGGGTGATTTCCAGGCTGTCGATGTTGATCTGGCCCGCTTGCGTCTTGTATTCGATGGTGTTGGTCCCGGCGCTCAAGGCGACCGTTTCCACCTGCTCACTCCACGTGTCCCAGTCCTTCGTGCCTTTGCAGGGGATCTTCTTGATGCTGGCTTCATTCACATAGAGGGCGGTGTCCGCATTTCCTCCGCCGGCGGAATACCTCAGCGTCAGGGTGTACGGCCCGGCTACGGGCGCCCGCACCTCGAAGCTCGCAGTGGCCGGTTGCTTGGCATTGTTATCATAGGGACATTCGACAAAGCCGGTCCCCGCATAGCCCGCATGGTTGGCGTTGAGATAGGCGCCTGCGGAAAGCGTCGCGTTCTCGGCCTCGATCCTGGCGGGGGCCGTTGGCACCGGCGGCAGCGGCAGGATTTGCGGCCAGCCGCCGGCGGCCTTGGCATGGTCGGTGATCTCCTGGCGCAGGCTGTCGTACTTCGCCGGTTTGGTGACGCTGATCTCGTTGTCGACATGTTTGTTAGACCCGTGGCTCCAGACACCCATGGGGTGGTTGCCGTTGAGTTCCCAGAACACATTGCCGGATATCATACTCTCGATGGTGCCGTCATCGAGATAGATCGCGACGCAGTTGTTGCCGTTGCGCTTGCCGGCATTCTTGTGCACCAGGATATTAATTCCCGGATACCACGAGTAGTAAGCGCCGCCATCCATCAGGTCGCGCATGTAATCATCGATGATGTTGTATTGCACCTTGTTGTTGTCGCAGTGCAGGAACGGCCGCATGGAAAGCAGGTCGAACGGCCGGTGCTTGGCGAGTTCCTCCCACCGCGCCTGGTAAATGGCCCGGTTGCTGCCGTAGGCGTCGGTGGTATCGACTTTCTTGGGATCATTCATCTGGGATTCCGGCATGCCCACAATCGACACGCCCGCGTAGGGAAAGGTGGCGAATTTGTTATACTGGATGGTATTGCCGTTGCTGCCATAGATGGACACGGGGCCCGAGTGCATGTACTCCTCCCCGACATGGTGGATGTAATTCCTTTCAATCAGATGATTCTTGTTCACATCCACCTCCCCAGGGCCATAGCCGGTGATTTGAATGCCCCCGGACGAGTTATGTGCGATCTCGTTGCCGATGACGCGCACGTTCTGCGCGTAATGGTCCAGGGCGATCCCCTGGCTACCCGAATACGCGATCAGATTACCTTCCAACACGCAATCGCGCACGCCCTGCAGATAGATCATGGCATCCGGATTCTCGGCGTTGCGCGTCAGCCAGGCGGGATCATACTGGTCTTCCGGCGTGCGGTCGGTGTATTTGAAGCGCAGGTTCCGGAACTCGACGTGGTGCACCTGGTTGGCCCAGCGCCGGGCCTCCTCGTCGCCTTGCAGTCGCACCAGCTCCTGGAGGACGGGCGCAAACACCGTCTTGCCGTCCATTTTGCCATCCAGGGGCCAATAGTATGCCTTGCCCGCAGCGGAATCCACCACCCATTCGCCCGGTTGGTCCAGCACGGACAGGGCGTTGTAGATGTTGTAATGTCCACCGTTAAACCGGAAAAAGTTCAATCCCTCATGGCCCGGTGCGCCATATTGCACGTTGCACTTGCTCTGGAGACGGGCCGTGTTGGCGGCCGCATTGAGGTCATCGATCGGGGCGATGATGTTCCACCACCATGCGGTCGTCAGCGAAATCTCCACGTCCCGGTTGCCGGGCAGATGGTTCAAGACGCCCGCGGGAAACGTGATCGGCCGGCCTTTCGGGTCGGGTGCGCCCACGGCCGTCAGGCGCGGCCACCTGGGCCACGCCTTGCTCTGCGTGCTCTTGGCGACCGGTTGGGCCGCACCGTTGACATACATAAAATCGAATTTCCATCCCTTCGGCACGCTGGCCACGAACACGCGCCCTTGTGCCGCGGCGGGCAGCCCCGCGGGGTATGGTTCGGCCAGCAGCGTCCAGCCGGTGATGACGCGCTTGCTCACGATGCTCGCCTCCTCGCCCTTGCACGCCTGATAGATCACCGGCTTGCTCGCGTCGCCCGAATCCTGCGGTGTGAGCGTGAACGTTTTCTCAAGGACATACTCGCCGCCCTTCAGCCACACCGTCACGCCACCGTCGGGCAGTCCTGACTTCGATTTCAACGCCCTAACAGCGTCCCGCGCCCTCTCGAGCGTGGCAAACGGCGCGGCCTTGGTGCCGGGATTGGAATCCTTGCCGGTG
>JBFZFE010000303.1:0-2771 GCA_041306525.1 Verrucomicrobiota bacterium
TCCAGCAGGCCCGGGCCCAGCAGGAGCAAGCGGCGATTGGCGTCGCCGACACACGGCGCGGAATCGAACTCGAAGTCCGGCAGGCTTACTCCGACTACAAACAGGCGCTCGAACTGCTCGAAGCCCAGAAGAAAACCGTCGAACAAGCCGAGGAAAGCCTGCGTCTCGCCGAATCGCGTTTCAAGGCCGGCAGCGGCACGCAGCTCGATGTCTTGAGCGCCCAGACGGCCCTCACCGAGGCGCGGTCCAACGAAGTCCAGGCGCTCTACGAATACAACGTCGCCCTCGCCATCCTCGACCGCGTCACGGGCGCCCAGGTCAACTTCGCAAAGTGACAGCCAGCCTACCGGCCGAGACCTTCGCGGCGCTGCGCGAACTGCCGCAGGTCTTCCACACCTTCACCACGCGCACCAGCGCCGACACCAAGGCGGACGGCTACGAATCGCTCGTGGCCGGTAACTTTGGTTACCGGCAGTTTGCTCGCGCGGAGCAGACCCACGGCAACGGTGTCGCGCTCGTGACCGGGCCGACCGCAGTGCCGGCAGTGGACGCGTTGATCACAAGCGTTCCCGGACTGCTGCTGATGGTCCGCTGTGCCGATTGCGCGCCGGTATTTCTCGTGGACAAAACCCAACCGGCCATTGGCCTCATTCATTCCGGCAAGAAAGGCACGCTTGCCAATGTCGTCGGCAACACCGTCGCCGCGATGCAGCAGGAGTTCGGCACCGCGCCCGGTAACCTGCGCGCTTTTGTCGGCCCCAGCATCGGGCCGTGTCACTATGACATGGACATCTGGTCGCCTCTTGAAACCCAACTCCGCGCCACCGGCATCACCGACCTGCATCTGCCGCGCACCTGCACGGCGTGCCACCTCGACCGCTATTACTCCTACCGGGCGGAGCAAGGACGGACGGGCCGTCACTTCGCGTTGCTCGCCTTGCGTTGACCGGCCACTTGGTTCTGCCTACAATCCGCCCGCATGAAAGCAGCCGCAGCCACAAACCGCGCCGTGTTCCTCGACCGCGACGGTGTGTTGATGGAGGACTCCAACTACGTCGGGCAGATCGAACGCGTCGTCATCATCCCCGCCGCATACCGCGCGTTGCGCCGTCTGCAGGATGCCGGGTTCAAGCTGTTGGTGGTGACCAACCAATCGGGCGTCGGGCGCGGTTTTTTCACGCGTGAACATGTGGAGCTGGTTCACGGACATCTGAACGAGAATTTCCTGCATCACGGGATCAAGATCGATCGTTACTATGTCTGCCCGCATCATCCCGACGACAAATGTTCGTGCCGCAAGCCGAGCCCGAAATCGTTGCGCGACGCCGCCCAGGAGTTCGGGCTCGATCTCGCCCGTTGTTTCATGGTCGGCGACCGTGCCAGCGACATCCTGGCCGGCCACAACGCCGGCACCAGGACCGTGCTCGTGCTGACCGGCGGCGGCCAGAACACGCACACCGAGGGCAAGGTGAAGCCCGACCACGTCGCGCCCGACATCAACGAGGCAACCAGCTGGATCCTGGAACAGTCATGAATCGCCGCGATTTCCTGCGTCTCGTCTCCCTCGCCGCGGCCAGTGCGGCCCTGCCCAAGATTACGTTCGCCGACGCGCCTTCGACTCGCTCCCCGAACATCATCCTCATCCTGACCGACGACCTGGGCTACGGCGATCTCGGTTGCTACGGACAGAAGCGAATCCAGACACCCCACATCGACCGGCTGGCCGCCGAGGGAATGCGGTTCACCGATGCGTACGCGGGCTCGACGGTCTGCGCGCCTTCCCGGTGCTGTCTACTGACCGGCAAGCATACCGGTCGGGCGCAGATTCGCGGGAACAGCCGGGTGGTGCTGACGGAGAAGACGATTGTTCACACGCTCAAGAAAGCCGGTTACGCCACGGCCTGCGTCGGTAAATGGGGAATGGGGCCGGTGGCCGGGCAGGGACTCGATTTTTTCTGGGGCTACATTGATCATGGCCACGCGCACAACGCTTTCCCGCCGTTCATCTGGCGCAATGACAAGAAGGAGCCGCTTCGCAACGTGCTCGCCAAACCAAGCAAGAACGGCACCGGCAAAGCCGTCCAGGCGCTGGACTTCGTTCCCGACCTCGGCACCGATGAGGCGTTGAAATGGATCGAACAGGAACGCGCCAAGCCGTTCTTCCTCCAGCTCAACTACACCATCCCGCACGCCAACAACGAGGCCAAGACCATCGATGTTCCGGATCTCGGCCGGTACGCTGACAAGGACTGGCCTGCCGAAGAGAAACGCAAAGCCGCCGCCATCACCTGCCTCGACTCCTATGTCGGGCGCCTGCTCGAAAAGCTGAAAGAACTCAGCCTCGACAGAGAGACAGTCATCTTCTTCACCAGCGACAACGGCCCGCACAAGGAAGCCGGCATCGCGCCCGCGTTCCACAACTCCAGCGGCCCGCTGCGCGGCATCAAACGCGATCTTTACGAGGGTGGCATCCGCGTCCCGATGATTGTGCGCTGGCCCGGCCAAGTCCCGGCCGGCAAGGTCAGCGCGCTGCCGTGGGCGCTCTGGGATTTCGCGTCGACCGCCACCGCGATTGCCGGACCGAAAGCGATCGCGGCATTACCGGATAAGCTCGACGGCGTCAGCGTGCTTCCCACTTTGACTGGCGAATAACAGAAGCTCGACCGGTATCTTTACTGGGAATTCTACGAACGTCATGGGCACTGGAAATTGGTCCGGTTCCGGCCAGCAGGCCAGCCGCCGGTCGATGAGCTTTACGATCTGAGCCGCGA
>JBFZFE010000304.1:0-3057 GCA_041306525.1 Verrucomicrobiota bacterium
AGCGGAGATCTACTTCGCCGAGCTGAAAGACGAGGCGGGCGCGATGCGCCGCTATGAAGATGCCGCCAAACTGGCCCGTGATTCCGAGAGCGAGAGCAAATCCAAAATTCTGGAGCTCTGCTATTTCCGCCTCGGTGAATATCACTTCGAAAAGAAGAACTGGGCCGCCGCCCGCGAGAATTACCTGCAACTGCGCAATCTCGGCTCGACGCTCAACATCGCGCCGCGCATCATTGCCTGTGAACAGGAACTCAAGATGGCCGCCACGGGGCCGCAGACGTTCGGGGAAGGCGACTTGGCGATGTTGCAGGAGGATATCAAGAACAACCCGGGCACGTTTCGTTCTGCCGAGCTGGAGCTTTTCCTGCTCGACCGCAAAGTCGCCGACGGCCTGAAGCGGCAGGCGGTCGTGGCGTCGCTGGCAGCCGAATACGAAAAGGTGCTGGCCAACTACCCGCAGGAAGTCCTCGCGCAGGACAATCTCACCGCCTACATCCACTGGCAGATTGGCATTTGCCGGGCATCTTCTGCGGATTTGGCGGAGTTGAAAAAAGCCGTGGCGGCCTTCGAGAAGGTCATCACGCTCGATGCGGAGAACAAGGCCGGTTACAAGATGAACGCGCTTGAGCATCTGGCCCTTTGCGCCGAACGGGCGGGCGACAAGCCACGCGCCGCCCAGGCGTACAAGGAACTGTTCGAGATCACGCGCGCCAAGCTCGACCCGCAGGCGGAGAACCCCGACAAAGCCAAGGAAGGGCGCGCGCTGGAGTATCTCAAGAGCCTCATCACGCGGGCGGACTCCGGCAACATGATGGAAGACGCCATTGCGCTGACGAAAAGGACCATCGAGGAACGCGGCCCCACTTCCGACATGGCCCGGGAGGCCCGGCTTTATCTCGGCGAGCTGTATGTGTTGAAGCGCGATTTCAGCGCGGCCGCCAAGGTGTTCCAGGAATTCCTCAACGTTTACGGTCCCCGGCAGGATCACGAGGGCAACTTCGTCGAGGGTGCGTTGAAAGCCACCTTCCCGCCCGACCCGAAGACCGCGCAACTGCACAGCGCGGCCATTCGCCTGGCGCATTGCTGGTACGTGCAACGTCACGAACAGAACCTGGTGAAGGCCTACCAGTGGATCGCCCGCAACATCGCCGCCGGTAACCGTTACATGGCCGAGGTGAACTACGCCTTGGCACTGGAGCGGGGCAAAGGCAAGGATGCCGGCACCAAGGAAAACAAACGCGCCTACGCCGAGGCGCTCTGGAAAACCGTGGTCAGCAGCTCGACGGATTTCGAGGCGCGCGATTTCAACAAGACATTGCACTTCTGGGTCCGGCCCGGTGACGATTCGTTTGCCGACCAGGAGCCTTACGTGAAGAACGCCGCCCTGCGCGCCGCCCAGGCCTACAGCGAAGCCGGCAACCATGAACTGGCGGCCGGCATTTACGAGAAGTACTTGCAGCTCTACGGCAATGTCCGCCGCGGCGGCCGGGAACGCCCCAAGCGCGACGACCGCGCGCCCAAGGCCGGGACGTCCGATGGTGAAGCCGAAATGGCGCTCTACGGGCTGGGACGCGAGTTGATTGCGCTGGGCAACATCAGCAAGTTCGCCGCCACCTTCAAACCGTATTGCAGCGGGTATCGGGAATCACGTTACCGGGTCTCGGCCCTCCTGCTGCTCGGGTTCAACGCGGGTAAAGCCGGTCTCAAAGAGGCCGCCATCGAAGCGTATGCGACGGTGCTCGACGAATATGGCGAGAACACGACCGACACGCGGGGACGCCTGGTGCCGGTGCCGGTGGCGCAGCGGTTGCGCCAGGGAAACTACAACTGGGACGGCATCCGCATGCAACCACCGGCGAAGCTTGACCTCGGCGAGGTCCGTTACTCGCTCGGTTACCTCTACTGGAAGAACGAGGACTATCCGCTCTGCGCACGCACGCTCGAACCGTTCCTCGCGGACCCCAAGCTGGGCCAGAGCAAATCCACGGAACGCGCGCTCTACATGCTCGGGCAGAGCCATTACCGGAACCATGACTACGTGAACGGCTACAAGGTGTTGCTGAAGTTGATCGAGCAGTTCCCGAAATTCGAGGCGCTCGAAGAGGTCTACATCAACGCCACGCGCGGCGCCGTCGAGGCCAAGGCCTGGAATGATGTGGACCGTCTCTGTCGCGAGTTCGACCTGAAATGGCCGAAGTCCGACCGCAAATCACGCATGGAATTGTTCGGCGCGTTGCGCACGATGTTTGGCAGGGGATTGGTGGACAACGCCGTCTCCCAGCTCAAGGGCCTGGCCGGCAGCGAGACCTATGAGGACGTCAAAGCCGACGCGTGGTACTGGCTCGGGCGTAACGAACTCGCCTTCAAGCCGCCGCGGACGGCGGCCGCATTGGCCCATTTCGAGCAGAGCGTGGCGGTGTTCGCGCGCGAAGCGGCCTGTTTGGAGGCTGCCAAGTGCGCGCTGAAGTTGCGCCAGTTCGACAAGGCCAAGACCCACCTCGACCGCATCTTGGGCGAGTTCGCCAAGGGCAATCCTGCCGTGGTGCAGGAAGCCCGGGTGTTGATGCCGGAGGTAATGAAAGAAATTGCGAAAGCAAAGTAGGAACACGGAGAACAACATGAAGAAAACATTTCTCGGCCTGCTGGCGCTCAGCCTGTGGGCCATCAACATCGCAACCGCCCAGGACCGACTCGATCTCGATTCCATCCTGCGCGACAAGGAAACACTCACCCAATCCGAAATGGAAGAGGCCGGCACCGGCGACCGCAAGCAGTTCAAGGTCAAGACCGACACCGACACGAGCGCCCTCGCGGTCGGCGACACGTACAAGAACGATGAGAAGACCTTCTTCAAGGTGGCCAGCATCCTGAAGCAGGGCTCCACCGGCGGCGCATTCATGCTGGAACGCGTGAATGGCGCGGCGGATCCCGGCAAGAAGTTCACCAAGGTCAGCGGCAGCGGCCCGGCCGCGATTGTCGCGCGCACGACGATGATCGACATCTATCTGCAGGGCGGCGCATTCCTGCATCCAATCGCGGCGTTGTTCGTGGTCGTGG
>JBFZFE010000305.1:0-2619 GCA_041306525.1 Verrucomicrobiota bacterium
GAAATCACCGTACCGGCCGAGACTGTCTCCTTCGCGTATGAAGCCGATGTAGTCGGTCGCGCTGTTCTTGCCGGACAGCAACAAGCTGCCGCGCCCGCGATGACGTGGGATGACACTCTCGGCAACATTCAGACACTCGATGCCTGGCGGACTGCCATCGGGTTGACCTACAACGCCGAGAAACCAGAAAACTACCAGCACACCGTCACCCGCCGCCCGCTCGCGGTGAAACAACCGGTCACCATGAAGTACGCCGCCGTGGCCGGTATTGAGAAGCCTGTCTCGCGCCTGGTCATGGGCTGCGACAACCAACGCACCATCGCGCACGCCTCGATCATGTTTGACGATTTCTTCGAGCGCGGCGGCAACTGCTTCGATACGGCCTACGTCTACGGCGGCGGTCTACAGGAGAAACTGCTCGGTCACTGGATCAAGAACCGCGGCCTGCGCAACGAGGTCGTCGTCATCGCCAAGGGCGCGCACACGCCCCAGTGCGACCCGGTCAGCCTCACCCGCCAATTGAACGAAAGCCTCGACCGTCTCCAGACCGATCACGCCGACATTTACTTCATGCACCGCGACAACACCGACATCCCGGTCGGGGAGTTTGTCGACGTCCTCAACGAGCAGCTCCGCGCCGGCAAGATCCGTGCCTTCGGCGGCTCCAATTGGACGACCGCGCGCATCGCCGCCGCCAACCGCTACGCCAAACGCAAGGGCCTGACCGGTTTCGCCGCGGTCAGCAATAACTTCAGCCTTGCCCGCATGGTCCAAGCCGTCTGGCCCGGTTGCATCAGCGCTGATGTGGCGTGGCACAAGAAGACGCAGATCCCGCTCTTCGCCTGGAGCAGCCAGGCCCGCGGCTTTTTTGTCGTTGGCGCGCCGAACAACACCGCGGACAAATCGCTTGTCGAATGCTGGTACAGCGACGACAACTTCCAGCGTCAGGCCCGTGTCAGGGAACTGGCCGCGCAACGTGGCGTCAGCCCGCTCAACATCGCTTTGGCTTACGTCTTGAACCAGGCGTTCCCCGCCTTCGCCCTCATCGGTCCGCGTCAGCTCAGCGAAACCCGCACCGCGTGGCCCGCCCTCGACATCGAGCTTTCGCCGAAGGAGCGCAAGTGGCTGAACCTGGAAGCCTGACGCTCCGCCAAGGCGCGCACCGCGTCGAAGTTTTCGACCCGCGTCCCGACCCGCTCGCGCTCGGGGCGCGCTACGTTCACGGCGGCTACGTCGCGGCGTGGTGGCATGGCGAACGTTGCCTCACCACGCGCCCGAAACCCGAATGGGACCCGTACGCTGGCCAAGGTTTACCGGAAGTTTTCGAGTACCCGCTCGGCCGCGATGCCGCGAAGATTGGCGAAGAATTTCTCCGCATCGGCGCGGGCCGGTTGCGCAAGGATACCGGCCATTGGCCACAAGCCGGTGGCATCCCGAGTACGCCGGTAACGTGGGAACTCACCGAGCAGACCGGTAACGCACTCACGATGCGCTGTCGCGACAACCTCGGCGAATTCGGGTACGAACTCACCCGCACCGTTGCGCTCCACGACGACGGTCTTGAAAGCCGCACCGCCCTGCAGGTCGAATGCCCGTGGAGTCATCCCATCTACTGGTTCGCCCACCCCTTCTTCGCGCATCGCGACGGCACCCAGACCAAGCTCCACCTCCCCGGCGACGCCCAAGCCAGTTACCGGCTCACCGAAGACGGCGGCTTCGGTGCGGTTACCGGTGTCTGGGGAAGTTCGGCGCCATTACTCCTCGACCTCGACGGCGGTGGGCGTCTGCAAATCGAAGTCAGCCATCCCCTCGACAAACTGATCGTCTACGCCACTCGCCAAGCCTTCAGCGTCGAGCCCTACCTCGCCCGCGCCTGGCACAACGGCGAGTCGGCCACCTGGAGCATCCGCTACCGGCTCGTGGCTTGGTTCCGGCAGCACCTTGGTGGCCGGGGATTTTCTAGTTGCGAAGCGGTTTGCCGTTGTTAGACTTCGCGCGCCCAACCAAAGGAGAACAACATCATGCTCGCCAGCAAAAGCAACGCCTCGTCCGCTTCGGCTCAACAATTTCCGCCGGTCGACCCGGCCACCATCAAACACACCCGACCGGCCAACCGCCTCGTCGGCTCCAACCCCAAGATCGGAATCCGTCCCACCATCGATGGTCGTCTCGGTGGCGTGCGCGAGTCGCTTGAGAAACAGACGATGGGCATGGCGAAGCGGACCGCGCAGTTCCTGACGCAAAATCTGCGTCACGCCGACGGCACGAAGGTCGAGTGCGTGATTGCTGACCGCACCATCGGCGGCATCGCTGAAGCATCGATGTGCGCCGAGCAGTTCGCCAAGGAAGGCGTCGGTGTCTCGATCACGGTCACCCCCTGCTGGTGTTACGGCTCCGAGACGATGGACATGGATCCGCTCATCCCGAAGGCGGTTTGGGGTTTCAACGGCACCGAGCGTCCCGGCGCGGTCTATCTCGCGGCGTTGTCGGCGGGCCATAACCAGAAGGGTTACCCGATCTTCACCATCTACGGACGCGACGTGCAGGACGGCTCCGACCAGAGCATCCCGGCCGACGTGCAGAAGATGTTGCTCCAGTTCGCCAAGGCCGGTCTCGCCG
>JBFZFE010000306.1:0-7854 GCA_041306525.1 Verrucomicrobiota bacterium
AGCAGATGGAGGAGAACCAGAAGCACGTCCCCCAAGAGATGTTCGCGCCACCTGCCCTGCCGCCCGGTCCGATGTAATCGCGACCCCGGCAACCTTGCTTTTCGGGGCGCGGTTCGGTACCAACTCGCAACCATGAGCACCGAGACCGTTGTTGCACAACGCATCGCCCGCTGGCGCTAGTTCATGGCCAACGAGAATCCGCCCCGCCACCTGTTCCTCATTAACGTCGCCGGTGAGGAGGAGCCCCGCCCGTTGTTATGGCGCGAAAAACAACAGGAGCGCCTCGATTGGATGACCCGCGACTACGAGCGGCGCCTTGCCCGGCTGAACTGGCTGGCCGACGATTCGTTGCCGGGTTTCGGGCTCTGGACCGGCACTGAGATTTTCGCCGAAGCGTTCGGCTGCGAATTGCACCGCCCCGACAACGACATGCCCAGCGCGCGCCCGCTGGTCAACAACGCCGAGCAAGCCGGCAAGCTCACGGTACCGGAGCTTTCCAGTTCGTCGCTCGCCAACATCTTTGAAATGGCCGATGAACTGCGCCGCCGCCTCGGCCCCGGCGCGCTGCTGCGATTACCGGACATCCAGAGCCCGATGGACATCGCCGCGTTAATCTGGAACAAAAGCGACTTCTACGTCGCGTTGATGGAAACACCCGAAGCCGTGCGCGAACTCGCCGCCAAGGTGGGGACGCTGCTCACGGCGTTCCTCGACGAATGGTTCCGCCGCTACGGCACGGCGTTCATCGCGCATTATCCTTTCTACTACATGGAACGCGGCGTCACGCTCTCCGAGGACGAGGTCGGCGCCGTCAACCCCGACGCCTTCGAGGAATTCTTCCTGCCCGAGTTGACTCATCTCTCCGAGCGTTACGGCGGCATCGGCATCCACTGCTGCGCCAACGCCCGGCATCAATGGAACGGCCTCCTCAAAATTCCCGGGCTCAAGCTCCTGAACATCGTCCACAACGCCCAAATGACCCGCGATGCCCGCGTCGTGTTTGCCGACAAATGCGCCCAGATGCACTGCTGGAACGGCGATGGCGACCCGTTGACCTGGCCCGCCCAGTTCCCGGCAGGCTCCCGGCTGATCGTCGAGTTCAACGTCCCGACGCCCGACGCAGCCAAACGCCTTGCCGACCAACTGCCCACCGCCTACCGGCGCAGCTGAAGGCGCATCGAAAGCCTATTCGCTTTCCACCACCAGGCTCAGGCTGCCGAGCAGGAAACCGGCTTGGGCTTTGTCGGGGACCTGAATGGTGATGTCGTTTTGCGCCTTGAGCAGCTTCGGATCAATCGCCAGGCGGCGGAGCCAAGGACTGTTCTCGGGCGTCACGGCGCTGGGCAGCGGCAAGGTGGTGCCGTTGATGGTGAGGGTGGCTTCCCCTTCCCCGAGGCGTTCGGCAGCGAACTGCACCCAGGCGCGCGTGGCCGGTAACTTCGCGGCAATCTGTGTCTTGACCGGGGCGGCGGGGGTGACTTCCTGGAGGACGACCTTGGCGAAGGCTTGTTCGCGTTTGACCGGCTTGGTCTCAGCAAGCTCACCGGTCAACGGATAGGTCGCAACGAGCAGTTCGCGGGAGCCGAGGGTGATCATACCGGCTTTGGCTTCGGTCAGCGTTGGTTTACCGGCTTCGGGCTTGAGCACGCGGATGACCGGGGTCCCGAGCTTGGCGCCTTTCGGGGCGGCCACGGTGAGATTGACTTCGCGCGGTTCAAGCGCGGCGTTGAAGGCGGCGACAACGAGTTCCTTGCCTTCGCCGAGGTTGGCGGGACGCGGGTTTTGCGGGTCGGTGCCATCGATACCGGCAGCGACGTACACGTCGGGGTCTTCGTGTTTCACCTGTACGAGGCGGCCACGAAGGTTGATGAGGGCCTTGAGCACAACGCCTTCGCCGTCGTCGCGGAAGAAGTTCCCGCCGCCGAAGTGGGCGAAGTTGCGGGCTTTGTCGGGGACGTAATCAAGGGCGTGCATGATCTTGGCCGCAACCCAGTTGGCCCCGGCCAGTTGAGGCGAGCCCTGACCGGCAGCGGCCGCCGCGCCGTAGGCTTCGGGGTCGAAGGCGCCGGAACATTCGGTGTTGTAGCCGAAAAGCCATTTGTTGTGGGCCGTGACACCGTAGGCGCAGATGACCTCGTAGTTGGCGCTCATCTTGGTGGGATCACCGCCGTAATCATGGTCGTTGAACGCGTCGATGTACTGGATACCGGCGTCGATGGTGGGTTTGTAAGCCTTCTCGAAGCCCGCCCAGTGGTCTTCACTGGGACGGAATCCCCAACCAGCGATGTACACGGTCTTGTCGCCGCCAGCGGCCTTGAGCGCCTTGCCGACAGCGAGCATCGGGTCGTTGTAAAACATGCCGAGACCGTGCGCCGACCAGTAGGTGTGCTGGGTCTCGTCGTAGACGTGCCAGGGCGTGAACGCGGTCAACGTCACTTCCTTTTCCTGCCCTTTCTTGCCGATCTTGACCGTGTAGGTCTCGCCGTCCTTGACGTTCTCCGGCGGATGAGTCTCGGGTGCCCAGGAGCTTTGGCGGCGTCCCCACGACGTCGGCTCAGCAAAATCGCTGTAGACCTTGCCGGCTTCGTCCTGGCCGCGACGCCAGTCTCTGCGGGTCGTCCAGTTCCAAAGTGGTGCGTCATAGTTCTTCGTCCATTTCAGAAACGGCGCGACCGTGCCGTCGTGCTTGATGTGAACCGGACCGCCCTCGGTGGCCTTGGACCCGTCGAAATGTCCGGGGTTGAACGAGCGACGATTCTTGTTGGCCCAGTTCAGATACGGCTCGTTGTAATACTCGACATACACCGTCTTGCCGGAGTTCTTGGCGGCTTCGCCGAGACGGGTGCCGGTCGCGGTGGCCTCCGTTTCCCAGTTCGGATTAGTCAAGCGCGGGGAGGCCGCGCCGCGGTCGCCGCCGACGACTTGGATCACCATGTGCGTGATCGGCGTCGGGGCCATGGACCCGAAGATGACGCGGTCGGAGGCGAGCCGGTAATGTTCGGCCCGACGCACCTTTTGTCCGTCCACCTCCATGTTCTGAAGGTTGAAGCTGCCAAACACACCGGCAGGGATGAACGTGGTGCCGTTGAAATCGAGCAACTGCCCGGTCACCTCGATGTTGACCGGGCCCACCGGCGGGGTCGGCGCCTTGACGACGCTCAACTCGGTGACCGTGAACTCGACCTTGCCGACTCCCAACGGATTGATGGTCCCGATGGCGATGAACGCAATCTGGTCGGCATCGAGCTGGCCGTTTTCGTCATTGAACTTCCCGCCAAACGGCGAGGTCCATTCGCACGGCGAGAAATCCTTGAGCCGGGCAAGGCCGGTGTTGCTGGGCTGCGTCAGGTTCGCCGACCACGGATGCGTGTACCAGCTTCCGTCCGCTTCGCCGAACGCGAGATAGACACCCACATCGCTGCGCGGCTTGTCGGTTTTGACGGCGATGTGGATGGCGTCACCGTCGATGGCAATCGGGGCGGGCAACCGGCAAATCTTCCAGTCGTTAGCCGTCCAATTGCTCCGTTTGGCCGGTAGCTGCAGCGTGAACTTCACGCCATCGGCTGTCTTTTCCGTGCCCTCGAAGGTCACGGCCTTGAGGTCCACAAGGGGTTTGTTGGCGTGAACCGCGGAGACGGCGGCGACGATGGCGGCAAGGCAGCAAACAAATGTCTTCATGGGATTTTCTTTATCCAGCAAACACCCGGCAGCGGTCAAGGTCGCTCTCGAAACGCAACACCCTCCCGCCGAAGAGCCAAATGCGGGAAGAAAATCCGAATGTCGAATGTCGAAGCACGAAGGAAATCCGAACCCGGCAAGCGGCCCTGCTTGCGCAGCCCTTGCACTCTGGTTCCCATTTTCTGGACTCAGCGCTGTTTCGCGCGCTTGGCGGCGGCTTTGTCGGCGGCCAGCACGCTGGTTTCCTGGGTGCGACGCAGTTCGGCGACGGTCTTGGTTTTGAGACGCGCGGCGCCGTTCCATTTCAACAGCTTCACGCGTTTGCACGTCGCCAGGCGTTTCTTGGCGCGGATGATTTCGCCATTCGCCCGGTATTGCGGGAGCCACTTTGCTTGCGCGACCAACATCTCATCCACCATCTGCCAGATCTGTTCGGGATCGCACACGGCGGCGGTGAGTGGATCATGCAGGAACGCCTGCTTCAGCAACGTCGCATCGCCGGTCACCGCCGCCTGCTGGCTCATGCGTTGGACGTTGATGCTGGCGTTGCAGGTCGCGGCACAGGCCAGCGGCAACGCGCCCACGGGTGTGAGATGGATGCCGAACTTGTCCACGTCCCCGGGCGCCTCGACGATGCTGTCGGCCGGCAAGTTCGTAATGCAGCCGTGATTGCGCAGGTTGAAATGCCCCCGGTACGGCCGGCCTGTTTCCATCGCCTCGATGATCCATGAGCCGTGCTCGGGGCTGCGTTGCTCCTTGAGGACCGGATTGCCGGCTTCGGCGAGCCACTGCGGGAAATCGGTCTCGAACCAGTTGCGGCCCTCGGTGCAGACACGCAGATAACCGCCCGTCTCGCCGTTGATCCAGCAGCTCAGGTCGATCCAGTTACGCGTCTTCTTGGGGTCTTTTCGATACCACGGGAGGTGCTCGCTAAGATGGCCGTTGGATTCCGTGCTGTAGTAGCCGAACCGGCGCAGCACATCGATGCACACCTTCTCTCCGCGAACCGTGCCGGGGTGCTTCTCAAAAGCGGTCAGGAGTTCGGCACTCCCCACCGGCCGCCCCTTGTAGAGAACCTTGATGTACCAGGTCTGGTGATTGATGCCGGCGCCAAACCACCTGTGTGCGTTCCCGCGCCTGATTGCCGCGCAACCGCTCGTCTCCATGGAGATTGGCCAGCATGCAATCAATTTGATGCCAGCCGCCTTCGACACCGTGACAGAGCCCGACGACGTTCACGCCGCCGTGATCGGTCGCGAACGCTTCCAGGCCGCCGATGCGCGTGCAGTTGATGACATCGCTCGCGCCTTCGAGCGCCCGGCGCCGGTCGGTCGTGGCCACAATCGTGGCCGGCAGCTTGTTGGCCGCGATGTCCTTCTGGCAAATCTGCGTCACCATATCGAGGTTGCGCCGCGAGATGTCGGTGAACGCAAACTCCGTGTCCTGCAATTCCGGCACGGTCAGGATGTCACGAAACAACGTCCGCGTGAACCCGACACTACCGGCGCCGATGAAAGCGACCTTGACGGGCATGCTATGACCTCTGGTTAACTGACCACGTTCTGCGGCTTACCGGCCAGAAACGCACGCACATTTTCCACGACCACGCGCAGCAGTCGTTCACGCGCGGCCTTGGTGGCCCAGCCGAAATGTGGCGTGACGAGGCAATTCTTCGCCGTCAACAACGGATTATCCGGCGACGGCGGTTCAGTGCTCAACACATCGACTGCCGCGCCCGCGATCTGACCGGCATTCAGTGCGGCCGCGAGGTCTGCTTCATTCACCAGCGGACCGCGCCCGGTATTGATCAGGAACGCAGTCGGCTTCATCAGGGCCAGCCGCTCGGCATTGACCAAGTGACGCGTCTGCTCCGTGAGCGGACAATGCAGACTCACGACATCGCTCTTGCGAAACAGCGTCGCCAAATCCACCCCACCCGACCGGCTATGCACCAGCACCTTCATCCCGAACGCCTGGGCGATACCGGCCACCGTCTTGCCGATGCTGCCGTGCCCGACAAGCCCCAGCGTCAACCCGTCCAGCTCGATCAACGGCGTTTCCCAGTAGGCGAAGTCAGGCGACCGGCTCCACTTCCCGGCGCGGACGCCGCGGGCGTGCTCGCCGACATGGTGCGCGAGCTCCAGCAACAGCGCGAAGGTCAGTTGCGCCACCGACCGGCTGCCATAGGCCGGCACGTTCGTGACGACAATCCCCTGCTCTTTTGCCGCCGCGCAATCGACGACGTTGTACCCGGTCGCCATCACGCCGACGTAGCGCAGCTTCGGCAATTGCGCGAGCACCGCGCGGTCGAGCACGACCTTGTTGGTCAACACAATCTCTGCAGCATGCGCCCGCTCGACAGTCTCGGCTGCCGGCGTGCGGGGATGAATGGTGAGTTGCCCGAGTTCAGCCAGCGAATCCCAGCCAAGGTCACCGGGATTGGCCGCATGGCCATCAAGAATGACAATTTTCATCCTGCAAACCGTCAAGGAAGACTGATGAGGGGGAAGGTTTTCTCGGGGTTGACGCCGAGGTCGGTGATGGCTTGGGCAACGGTCTCGCGGGGGAGCTGACCGGCTTTGGCCAGCGCGTAAAGCGTGGCAACGACGGTGCTTTCGGCGTCCACCTCGAAGAAGCGGCGGAGATTGGGACGGGTGTCGCTGCGGCCGAAGCCGTCGGTGCCCAAGGTGGTCAGGCCACCGGGAATCCACGGAGCGATCTGGTCGGGCACGATCTTCATGTGATCGGTGACAGCGAGGAAGGGACCGGGCTGGTTGGCGATGGTGGTTTCCAGATAAGACTGCCGGGCGGGCTCGGTCGGGTGCAGCATGTTCCAGCGTTGACAGGCCAGCGCATCGGCGCGGAGTTGTTTGAAGTTGGTGGCGCTCCAGATGTCGGCACTGACGCCGTAGCGGTCGGCGAGAATTGTTTGGGCGCGCAAGGCTTCGCGCAGGATCGGGCCGCTGCTGAGGATCTGGGCCTTGATGGCGATCCCTTCCTTACCGGGCTGGAATTTGTAGAGGCCTTTGAGGATGCCGTCGCGCACGCCTTCGGGCATGGCGGGCATGGGGTAGTTCTCGTTGTGCAACGTGAGGTAATAGAAGATGTCTTCGCCGTTCTCGTACATGCGGCGAATGCCTTCCTGGATGATGACGGCGATCTCGTAGCCGAACGCGGGTTCGTACGCCAGGCAGGTCGGGATGGTGCTGGCCAGCAGAAGGCTGTGGCCGTCCTGGTGTTGCAGACCCTCGCCGTTGAGCGTGGTGCGGCCCGCAGTGGCGCCGAGCAGGAACCCGCGGGCGCGGATGTCACCGGCCAGCCACATCAGGTCGCCGACCCGTTGGAAGCCGAACATTGAGTAGTAGATGAAGAACGGCAGCATCGGTGTGCCGTGGGTCGAGTAGGCAGTGGCGGCGGCGATCCAAGAGGACATCGCACCGGCTTCGGTGATGCCTTCTTCGAGGAGCTGGCCATCTTTCTCTTCCCGGTAATACAACAGCGAGGCGCGGTCGACCGGTTCGTAGAGCTGGCCTTTGCTGGCGTAGATGCCGTAGTCGCGGAACAAGGCATCCATGCCGAAAGTGCGCGCTTCGTCCGGGATGATCGGGACGATGCTGCGGCCGAGTTTCTTGTGGCGCAGGAGCTGAGCGAGGAGACGCACAAAGGCCATCGTAGTGGACATTTCCATGTCGCCACTGCCCTTGAGCGAGGGGGCGAACTCATCGACGGACGGTGCCGGCAAGATTGCGGAGAGGGTATTGCGTTTGGGCAGGAAGCCGCCGAGAGATTGCCGGCGGCCGAGCAGGTACTTGGTCTCAGGGCTGTCGGCAGCAGGCCGGTAGAAGGGCGTCTCCGCGATGGCTTCGTCGCTGATCGGAATATGGAAACGGGCGCGGAACTCGCGGAGTTCCTTTTCGTTCAGTTTTTTCTGTTGATGACTGATGTTGCGGCCTTCACCGGCTTCGCCGAGGCCGTAGCCCTTGACGGTTTTGGCGAGGATGACAGTGGGCGCGCCCTTGTGTTGGGTGGCGGCCAAGTAAGCGGCGTAAACCTTGCGCGGGTCGTGGCCACCGCGCTTGAGGCGGCGGATCTGGTCGTCGGAAAGGTCGTTGACCATCCCGTACAACTCGGGGTGAGTGCCGAAGAAATGCCGGCGGGTGTAGCTGCCGGGTTCGA
>JBFZFE010000307.1:0-3023 GCA_041306525.1 Verrucomicrobiota bacterium
CCCGGCCCGATGGTCAGGTTTTGTTGCCAGGCCGCGCGCGGGGCCTGCGCGACCACGGCAAATCCAGTTTGCGCACGCGCGGGGGACGACGACGCCAGCAGGCAAACACCGGCCAACGCCGTCGTGCCAGCCCAGCGCGCAAAACGTTGTTGAACCGACCGCGTTGACGCCCGGTTCAGGATCGCGCCTACCAGATGACAACGCGCATGCCGCAGCGTCGCCAACTGTTTCTTCGTCTCGACCGCGTTCGAACGGCGCGCATCGGCAATCCAAATGATGTTCGGCAGCGTCTCGGCCAGCATCACCGCATCGGGCGCCGACGCGGCCGGCAACTCCACGAAAATCGCGACGTTCTGAATCAACTGCCAATCGTGCAACGCCTCGCGCCAACGCCGGTAACGATCCGCATCCCACGCCCCGTCGCGCAGCGAGACGGCGACCGAGGTGAACGCGTTCGGATCAGCGCGCAGCAAAATCTCGGTGATGCGTCCCGGCACAGCCAGCACGTCGCCCGGCAGGTTCTCCTTGCCGGCGTGGCCGTTGTTGCCATGCGGTCGAACGGCGACGTTCAAAACGCGTCGGCCATCGCGACAGGCCGCCTGCGTCAGCAGGTTCAGAATCGTCGTGCGCCCTTCCCCGTCGCTGGCGGAGGTGAAGCCGCACACCAGATTCTGCTCGCTGCCCGCCGCGAGCCGGTCGGCCATCGCCTTCCACGCGCAGAACGCCCACCGCGTTCGCGCCGCCTCGCTCATCCGTTTCACGTTCCCCAACGCCGCCAGCACCGGCAACCGCGAGGCGCGCTCGACGTCACCGGCCGTCTTCAACCGCGTATCGAGCACTTCGCCGCCCAGACACAGCAACGCCACCAGCGCCATGCCCATGAAACCGCTGAACACCGCCAGCAAGATGATCTTCGGCGTCGCGGCGTGGACTTGCACCTGTTGCGCCGTTGCCGGCGAAAACAGATGATAGTTGCTGTCGGCGCCGACCACCTCCTGCGCATCCAACGCGGCAATCCGGGCGCGCTGCTGCTGCACCGCGGGATGGGCGTCGGTGTAGCGCGCCAGCAACGTCGCCAGCTCCGTCTGCAAACGATTGCGTTCCGTCGCAATCTTCTCGCGGGCCTGCATCCGCTGGTTCAACAGCACGCCTTCGGTGGCGCTGAGGTTGGCCAACTCGACCGCAAACTCACGCTCCGGGCGGGTCACCGCGACCAGGACCGTTTGGTCTTCCCGGTCGACGTTGACCTGCAAACCCGCCGCCAACTCCGTGGGCGTGATCGGCTGCGTCGCGCGTTGGCTGACGGCGCGCAGCAATTCGGGCGAGGACACCATGCTGGCAAAGGACTGGGCCGGTAACTCGCGTGGCCGGTATTCGCCCGCCGCGGTCGGGTCGACGCGCACCAGTTGCGCCGTCGCGGTGTAACTGGTCTGCCACAACCGATGGCCGCCAAAATAGCCGGCAACACTTAGGAGCAGGCCGGTCAGCAAGATGACCGGCCAACGCCGCACCACGGCATCCACAAACGGCCACGCATCCAAGGCCGGCGGAGCCGGTAACATCGCATCGGCGTGAGCCGGGGCCGGCAACGGTCCGCCTGATTCCGGTACCGGTGCGGGCACGACGGCAGGCCGCCGGTAGGTCTCGTACGCGCTCTGAGTCTTCGCGCGCAGGGCGCTGATGTTGAGTTCGGGTTTGGGGTTGATGCTCATGCCAAGGCCCTCGTGCGTTGACGTTCCAGGTCGCCGACCACGGCCTCCACGGCGTCGCGAGTGACGCGTCCGCCGCCACCGAGCCAGGCGTGTTCGAGCGCGAATTTGGCGAGCCGGTTGAGGGCCCGCGGCACCCCGCGGGCGGCTTCACCAGCGCGCACCGCCGCATCGCCGTCGAAGAGTTCGCCGCTGGGATGACCGGCCACGCGGAGCCGGTGACTCAGGTAGGCGCCGACGTCGGCGACCGGCAGCGGACCGAGATGGAAACGCAGGCTGATGCGCTGATCAATCGGCGGCAGTTGCGCGACGCGACGACGGAGTTCGGGTTGACCGAGGAGTATCAGCGTGACGCAGGTCTGGCCGTTGCCGTTGAAGTTCGTGAGCAGTTTCAGCTCGTTCATCGTGGCGGTGGACATCTCCTGCGCTTCGTCGAACACCAGCACAAGGTGGCGGCCCTCGCCGTGCATGCGCGTCACTGCGGCGCGCAGTTGCTCGTAGAGCGTGAACTTGCTGGGACGCGCCGTCTTGGGCGGATCGTCGATGGAGCGCAGGACCGATTGGAGCAGTTCCTTGAAGGTGAAGTTGGAATTCTCCTGCACAACCACGGTGAAGCGTCCCGGATCGAGATTGTTGATGAACACCGCACGGGTCAGCGTCTTGCCGCAACCGACCTCGCCGGTCAGCAGGCCGATGTTCATGGTCTGTTCCTCGACGAGGAAATACATGCGATTCAAGGCTTCCTCGTGTTCGCGGCTCTGAAAATAGAACCGCGTATCCCACGTCGCCTCAAACGGTCGTTGCTGCAGGTTCCAATGCGTCAGTAAATCCATGATGTCGCACCTCGGCAGCTTACGCGCGCCACCTCAGCGGCTGTAGTAGGTCATCACCCCAAACGTTTTGCTGCCTGGGCGGCGTGTGCATAGACCTCGAGCGTTGCCGCCGCCGCGGCGCCCCAGTTGAACGCGCGTGCGCGCAGGACGCCGGTTTGCCGCAGCCGGCGTCGCAAGGTCGCTTTTGTGGCGACCTTGGTCAGTTGCGTCGCGATGGAGGAAACGCTCTCGGGCGCGATGAACAAGGCGGCGTCGCCCACCACTTCCGCCAAGGCGCCGCGCGGTGAGCACAACACCGGGCAGCCGCACGCCATCGCTTCGAGCGGCGGCAGGCCGAAGCCTTCGTAGAGCGACGGATAAACAAACGCGCCCGCCGAGCGATAGAGCGCCGGCAGTTCTTCATCGCCCACGAACCCGAGCGACCGGATCGCCACCCGGTAAGGTGACTCCGCAATCGCCGCGTGAATCGCGTCTGCGCCCG
>JBFZFE010000308.1:0-10110 GCA_041306525.1 Verrucomicrobiota bacterium
GCGGGGTTGGGTAAAGTGCGGCGCGCATGGTCAATTTGAAGGCCAAAGTCCGTGATTTGCCCAACAAACCGGGGGTGTACTTGATGCGGGACCGGTTGGGACGGGTGATTTATGTCGGCAAGGCGCGTTCGTTGCGCAAACGGGTGGGCCATTATTTCCAGCCTTCCCGGGCGATGCGGTGGGATCCCAAGACGATGGCATTGATCGAGAGCATCGCGGATTTCGAGACGTTCGTGGTGCGCAGCGAGGCGGAGGCGTTGCTGCTGGAAGGCAAGCTGATCAAGGATTTCAAGCCGCACTACAACATCCTGTTCAAGGACGACAAACGCTTCCTGATGGTGAAGGTCCAGATGAACGAGGAGTATCCGCGCTTCAAGTTCGCGCGGCTCAGGAAAGATGACGGGGCGCGGTACTTCGGGCCGTTTGCCCACGCGTCGGCGGTGCGGGTGGCGATGCAGTGGATTCGGAAGAAATATGGCGTGTTGATCCAAGGCACGGGCGCGCCCCGGGCCAAGGACTTGAAGTATTCCAGTTATCTCGTGCCGGTGCCGTTGGCGGAAATGCCGCGCGCGGAGTATTTGCGGCGCATCGAGCTGGCCTGCGATTTCCTCGACGGGCGAAACCAAGAGGCATTGGCGGCGTTGGAAGAGGAAATGCTCGCCCTGGCCCAGAAACAACAGTTCGAGAAAGCCGCCGAGTTGCGCGACGTGATCGGCAGCCTGCGCACGATGGGCCGCGCCGCCAAGGAACGGAAGTTCGCGCGCGACATGGCGCAGGTGTTCGACCCCGGCAAGGAGATGACGGCGTTGCAGGTGGCGCTGGGCTTGCCGGTGTTGCCGCGCCATATCGAGGGCTTCGACATCTCCCATATCAGCGGGACGTTGTCGGTCGCCTCGGCGGTTTGCTTCCAGGATGGTCGCCCGCAGAAGGAACATTACCGGCATTACCGGATCCGCAGCGTGACCGGCAGCGACGACTTCGCGTCGATGGCCGAGGTGGTGGGACGCCGGTACGCCCGGCTGCAGAGCGAGCGAGCGCCGCTGCCTGATTTGGTGATGGTGGACGGCGGGTTGGGCCAGTTGAACGCGGCGTTGGCGGCGTTGACAACGCTGGGGCTGACGAGTTTACCGGTCATCGGCTTGGCCAAGCAGCTGGAGGAGATTTACCGGCCCGATCAGCCGGTGCCGTTGCAGTTGCCGCGTCAGTCACCGGCGTTGCACCTGATCCAGCGGTTGCGCGACGAAGCCCACCGGTTTGCCAATGCCTATCATCAGGTGCTGCGCAAGCGGCGGATTCAGGAATCGGTGCTCGATGAATTTGCGGGCTTGGGGGAGAAGCGGAAGCTGGCGTTGCTCCAGCGGTTCGGTTCGATTCAACGCCTGCGCCGCGCGACGGCGGCGGAGATGGCGACTGTCCCCGGCATCGGTCTGCGCACGGCCACCGCCTTGAAGGAGTTTCTTGCGCACGGCTAGCTCCATCGCACTGGTGATGGTGGCCGGGCTGCTGGGGGGCGCGTTGTGGGCCGACCCGGGCACACCGGCGGAGGACGCCATCCCATTTGGTTCCTTGACGGAAACCAACCGGGCACTGGTCAAAGGCGTGACGGATCATTACACGTTGCGGCGGCCGTATGCGTCACAGACGTTGACGGTGACACTGCCGCAACTGGAATGGATGCTCGACAACCTGCACCCGACCTGGTCGTTGGCGCGCGAGTTGGGCCTGAAAGTGCGCGCCACCAAGCCCGATGAGCAGGGCCGTCTCTGGAACGTCGATGGTGACGGGTCGAAAGGGTACATCACCCCCGTTTACCGCGCGCCCGGCAAGCGGGTCTATTACATGGAAGGCTCCCAGAAGAAGGTCTGGACGGTGCATGGGCGCGGCGTGGTGGTGATCAATTACGAGGCAGCGCAACCCGGCAAGGTCAAGGTGTCGGGCGCGCAGTTTGTCCGCGTGGACAACGCGATGATGGCGGCCATCACGCAGCTGTGCGGGCCGCTGTTGTGCGGGATGGTGGACAAGGTGTATCTGGAGTTCATCGAGCCGCTGGGACGGTTGGGCGCGCTGGCGGCGAATGACCCGACGCAATTGCGTGGGGCGATGCAGCGTTTGCCCAAACCAGCGGCAGAAGGCTTGCAGGGGCTCGCCGAATTGCTGCCGGTCGCCGCAGCAGCGGCTAATTCCCCGCAGCCGGATAGGCTTTGACAGCCCGGGGGACGACACGTAAGATGCCGCAACATTTTTCCCGCTATTTCAGCAAGAAGGGAGCGTGAGACCAATTGTCAGAAGTTAAATTAAAGAAGGGCGAACCCGTGGAGAAAGCACTGCGCCGGTTGAAGAAGAAACTCGACCGCGAAGGCACGTTGCGCGAAGCGCGGGCACACCGCCACTATGAGAAGCCGAGCGAGAAGCGTCGGCGCAAGGCCAAGGGCCCGCGGCTGCTCTCGATGTTCTAAGATGCCGATTCTTCATTGAGGCCAACACGCTGCGCGAGCACGGGTTGGCCTCTCTTTTTTATGTTTGCGTTCTCAACCTGCTGGAATTCACAACGTCACATGGACGGCCGCGCGATGCTGGCCGAGATTCGCACCCTCGGCTTCGAGTATGCGGAGCTGGGACACGCCACGCGGTTGTCGCTGGTGGACGGCATCCAGCGCGCCGTGGCAGCCCAGGAGATGAAAGTCTCCTCGTTGCACAACTTCTGTCCCCTTCCCCTCGGCGTGAACGGCCCCGCCCCGGATTACTACATGCCCAGTTCGCGCCGGGAAGGCGAACGCGCTCTCTGGGTCCGTCACACGTTGCGGACCATCGATTGCGCGGTCAGCGTCGGGGCAAAGGTCATTGTGCTGCACTTGGGCACGATCCCCATGCGCCGGTACACCCGGCGGTTGCTCGATTATTTCGTGGCGGGCAAGGTCGGCACGCCGCGCTTCGAGCGCAAACGCCTCAAGGCGTTGACCAAACGCGACAAACGCCGCACCAGTCCCCTGGCCAACGTCGCGCAATGCCTCGATGCCGTGGTGCCGCGCGCCAAGGATGCCGGCATCAAGCTTGCGCTCGAGACGCGCCTGGCCATCGAGGACATCCCCAGTGAAGACGAAGTCGATGAGTTGATGCGGCGCTATGGCAATGACGTGTTCGGTTACTGGCTCGACGTCGCACACGCCCAGATCAAGGAGAACTTGGGTGTGCTCAAAATCGAGGCCGTCATGGAGCGGTTTCGCGGCCGGACCTTCGGCATGCACTTGCAGGATTTCGCCCCGCCGGTGTTCGACCACATGCCCCCCGGCGAGGGAAAGTTCGATTTCGCGCGGCTGAAGCCTTTTGTGACCGATGACATGGTGCTGTCCTGGGAAATCCACGGTGACTGGGACCCAGAAGTCATCACCGCGGGCACGCGCCGTGTTCATGAACTGCTGGAGCATCCCTCACGATGAAGAAAAAGCTCGGTATCCTGCTGCGAGTCGTCATCAGCGTGGGCATTCTCGCCTACCTGTTCAACAACATCTGCCTGGACGTGGCCGAGGAGATTGCCGCCGAGGTGCTCAAGGCGCCCGCGGAGAACGTGGCCGCCGTGGCCGCGCAACATGGGATGCGACCGGCACTGGCGCAGACCATCCGCGAGCGTTGCAGCTTGGGACCGCAGGACAGCGTCAATCTCAAGGCGTTGCCGTGGGGCGAACGGGTGCGGTTCGCGTGGTCGGTGGGCCCGCAGGAAGTCGCGATGACGTTTCGCAAGATCAGTTTCCTCTGGTTCACGGCGGCCATCGGCTGTTTTGGGTGCGTCTGTGTGCTGGGCATGCTGCGCTGGCGCATCATCCTGCAGGCGCAAGGACTCGAACTGCCCCTGCGGCGGACGACGTCGATTTTTTTCATCGGCCACTTTTTCAATGCGTTCATGCTCGGGGCGACCGGTGGTGATGTGGTCAAGGCCTGGTATGTGGCCCGCGAAAGCCATCACAAGAAGGCGGAAGCCGTTGCCACCGTGATCGTCGACCGCATCATCGGGTTGATGGCGCTCTTTGCCATCGCGCTGGTGGTGATGGCGGTTTTCTATCGGCGCGTGTTTGCGGACCCGAAGATGATCTGGTTTGCCTTGGCGACATTGGCCATCGTCTTGGGGACCGTGGTCATGACCGTGATCGGTTTCTGGAAAGGCTTTGCCGACAAGCTGCCATGGTTGCGGCGGTGGCTGGAGAAGTTGCCGAAGTATGAGTTGATGTGCCGGATGATGAACTCCTACCGGGCGTATGCAACACAGCCGAAGTTGATTCTGATGACCTTGTTGATGTCCGTCACACTGCATCTGTTCGTGATGGGCAGCATCGTGTGCGTCGCCTACGGGTTGCGCATCAACCCGACCAACGGGATCGCCGATTTCCTGCTGTACCTGCCGATCATCAACACAGTGTCGGCCGTGCCCATCTCGATCTCGGGCTTCGGCGTGCGCGAAGGCATGTACGTGACGATGCTCGGCGAAGCCGGTGTGGCCAAGGCGTCCGCCCTCGCCCTGTCGCTGCTCGGCTATCTCGTCTCACTGGTCTGGTCGGTCATTGGCGGGGCCTTCTTTTTGACCCATCGCAAGGAGCTGCCGCCCGTCGAAGCCATGGAGCAAAACGATGTCATTTCCTAAGGCAGCCGGCAGCATCGCCCGGCGCGCGCTGGTCTTGGTTTGCCTGCTCGGGGCGCTGGCACCTTTCACGGCGCATGCCACCAACACGTTCGTGGTTGCCGTTTACAACCTCGAGAACTGGTTGATGATGGAGCGCACCGGGGGAACGAACTCGGGCAAGCCGGTCGCCTCGCGGGAAGCTGTTGTCAGCGTGCTGACCGGCATTCGTCCCGATGTTCTGGGCGTGGTCGAGATTGGAACCACCGAGGATCTGGCTGACCTGCAGTCCCGCTTGCGACTCCAGGGGTTGGACCTTCCACACACCGAGTGGGTGCAAGCAGCTGACCCGACCCGCCATGTGGCGCTGCTGTCCCGTTTCCCGATCACGGCGCGTTTCTCGCGAACCAATGACACCTACCAGATGGGCGAGCGTGCCATGCGAATCCAGCGCGGCATCCTCGATGTGCGGATCCAGCCGAACCCCGGCTACTCGTTTCACGCCTTGGTGGTCCATCTCAAATCGCGCCGCGAAACAGAGGAAGGCAACCAAGCCACCATGCGCCTGGAGGAAGCCCGCCTGCTGCGTCGCCATCTCGACAACGTGTTGGCCAGCCAGCCAGCGGAGAACTTCGTCGTCATGGGCGATTTCAACGACCTGCCGGCCGCGCCGCCGGTCCAGACGATTGCCGGCACCAACGAGACGCGCCTTTTCGTCCTGCACCCGCGCGATCACCGCGGTTACGACACCACCTATTTCTGGCGCGGCAAACGGGAATGGAGCCGCATCGATTACATCATGACCAGTCCCGGCATGTCCAACGAGTACCTCACCGGCAGCGCCCACATCGCGGCCCCGACCAGTGCTTTCACTGCCAGCGATCATCGCGCGCTCCATGCCAGTTTCGTCGCGGTCGATGAAGGCATCCGTTCGGTGGCGATCACCCCACCCCAACCCGCGCCCCCCGCCGCCCCGTTCGTGCTTCCCAGCCTCTATCTGCTGTTGGTGACCGTCTTGCTGCTGGCCATCATCATCTTCTTTGCCCACAAACGCAGCCGGCCGCAACCGCCCGCATGAGAGCCGTCGTCCAACGCGTCAGCCGCGCCGCCGTGCGCGTCAACGGCCAAACCATCGGCGCCATCAACCGGGGCCTCCTTGTCCTGCTTGGCATTGGCCGCAACGACACCGATGCCGATGCCCTTTGGATGATCAAGAAACTCCTCGGCTTGCGCATTTTCCCCGACGAAGCCGGCAAGATGAACCGCTCGGTCACCGACATCACCGGCGAGCTGCTCCTGGTCTCGCAGTTCACCCTCTACGGCGATGCGGCCAACGGTTTCCGTCCCAGTTTCACCGACGCCATGCCGCCCGCCGAGGCGGAGGCGTTCTATCATCGTTTCGTCAAATCCCTGCGGGCCGCCACGTCGTTGCGAATCGCCGAAGGCCAGTTCGCCGCCCTGATGGAGGTCGAACTCCTCAACGACGGCCCGGTCACCATCGTCCTCAATTCACCACCATGAGAAAACCCAACGAAGTCCACCCCGAGCCTGCGCTCACCTTTGCACCGCCAGCCAACCTGGCCAACATCACCGTCATCCTCGTCGAGCCCGGCGTCGCCGGTAACGTCGGCTCCAGCGCCCGCGCGATGAAGACCATGGGACTTTCCGATCTCGTTGTGCTCAACGGCGTGAAGTTCAAGGGCGAAGCCGAGGCAATCAAGATGGGGCACGGCGCCGGTGATGTTCTGGAGAAGGCGCGAATCGTCTCGACATGGGAGGAGGCCACGGCGGGTTTGCATTGGCTCTTCGGCACCACGCATCGGAAACGGCGCGCCCAGTTCCCGCAGACCATGCCGGCCCGCGACGCCGCCCAGAAGGCCGCGGTGCTGTCGCAAGCTCACCGGGTCGGCCTCGTCTTTGGCCGGGAAGAAAGCGGCTTGACCGATGTCGAGTTGCGACGCTGTCACGACCTGACCACGGTCCCCAGCGGGGCCGAGCACCCGGCATTGAACCTGTCGCAAGCCGTCATGCTCTACTCCTATGAAATCTTCGCCGCCAGCCTCGGCAAGGTGCCGGAACCGATCCGCAAACTGGCAACGGTCCACGAGGTCGAGTCGCTCATCAAACACCTGGGCCTCTCCCTTGGTGAAATCGGGTTTCGCCCCCACCAAGGCGACCCCGATTCCTTCCTGCGTTCGCTGCGTCGCGTGCTGGCCCGGGCGCCTCTGGAGAAACGCGACGTCAACGTCCTGCACCGCATCTGCCAGCAAATCGACTACTACGTGCAGACCCACGGCGGCCCGCGCACCTAGTGCATGCCCCAGTTGGTGCCCCACAGGTCCAACGGCGCGAGCGTCATGTCGAACTTCATGCTGCTGACGTGGCCGTCGAAGAACAGGTAGTTTGCCTGTCCACGATGCCGGGCGGCGGCCAGTTGACCGGGCGAAACCTGGTCGCGATCCGCGCGATGCGAGCCGGTCCCGCTGTCCCCGGCCGTCTCAGCAGCGAGAATAGTGCTGGCAGGGCTTTCAGCGGCTGAGAGCCGCATGTTGTCGTAGAACCAGTTCATGCCATAGGAGGGCTGATGCGGCGAATCGTGCAAGCCCGAGTTGCGATGGCTGGGACAGACGAACAACTGGTGATGCTGGGAGACGTACGGCGCCAGCAACTCACAGTACCCCACATCGGTTGTGCCGAGATAATCCCCGTAATAGCGCTTGGGGAGACGCCCGTCGTTGTCGTCGGCAAACTGGATGAACGCCAGGCCGATCTGGCGCAGGTTGCTGGCGCACTGGGCGGCGCGGGCTTTCTCCCGGGCCATGCTCAAGGCCGGCAACAACAGCGCCGCGAGGATGCCGATGATGGCAATCACCACCAGCAACTCGATCAACGTGAAGGCGTGTTTGCGGGCTTTGCTCAAGTCCCAGATAGAACACGGCCACCGGCGGGAAGTTCCTGAGTCGACGACGTTTTCGGGACTTGTTCCCACGCATGGTAGGAACTGCGCACCAACGGGCCGCTCTCGACGTGACGGAACCCGAGTTTCATTGTCTGTTCCCGCAGTTCGGCAAACTCCGCGGGCGGCAGGTACCGGGCGACCGGCAACTCGCGTTCGCTCGGACGCAGATACTGTCCCAGCGTGAGAATGTCGCAACCGTGGGCGCGCAAGTCCGCGGCCACAGCGAGCACTTCGTCATTGGTTTCCCCCAACCCCAGCATCAACCCCGATTTGGTGAACAACCCGGGACGGATCTCCTTGGCCAGTGACAAGACGCGCAACGAGCGCTCATACACCGAGCCCGGTCGCGCGGTCGTGTAGAGGCGCGGCACGGTCTCCACGTTGTGCGCGAGCACCGTCAGCGGCGTGTTGACGACGCGGGCAATGCAGTCGCGCTCGCCGCGGAAATCAGGAATCAACGCCTCGACCCGGCAGGAGGGCAGCCGTTGACGGATCGTTTCGATGGTCGAGGCAAAATGATTCGCGCCCTGGTCCGGCAAGTCATCGCGGTCCACCGAGGTCAACACCACATACTCCAGCTTCAGCGCCACTGCCGCATCCGCGACGTTACCGGGTTCGGCGGCGTCGAGGGGCTGCGGCTTGCCTTTCCCCACGGCGCAGAAATGACAGCGCCGCGTGCAGACTTCGCCCATCAGGATGAAGGTCGCCGTGCCGTGTCCCCAACACTCGCCGCGATTCGGGCACTGGGCCTCTTCGCAGACCGTGTGGAGTTTCCGTCCCCGCAAGGTGTCGCGCACACGCCGGTAATCTTCCCCACCGGCCACGACGGAACGAATCCAGGCGGGGTGACGGGGACCTTTGTTGTTGCTGGTGATCGGCACGTTGATTCGTCTCCTGTTGTTTGCTACTCGACCGGCAGTTCCTCGCCGATGTTCTCCCGCCACCACTGCTCGAAGAACTCCCGTTGCCGCAGCCCCAGCCGCTCGCGCTCGGCCTCGGGCAAATCGCCCAGCGTTGCCGCCACTTCCTTGGTTTCATTGCCCCGCAAAACCGTCAGCTTCACCACACTGCCGGGCTTCTTGGCTTGGATAAAACGGGTGAAACCACTGGGACCATCGGGCCACTGCTCGCCATTGACGGCCGTGATGATGTCATTGGGCTGCAAACCCGCCTTGGCGGCGCCCGAGTTCTCCACAACGTTGCCGACCCAGATGGCGCGGGCCGGCACTTGGACGCCGTTGATGATGACTTGGCCGCCTTCGCCGATGAACACATTGTTGATCTGGATCCCGAGAAACCCCCGCGGGGCGCCGAAGAGATGTTTCTCCACGATCTGTTCCATCGCGCTTTTGAGCCGGAGCCGCACCTCGGGATCGGTGGACTGCCGGTAACCGGCCACGCAGACCCGCAACACCGCCTCGTGACCGCGCTCGGCCAACTGCACCAGCTCCCGCTCCGCAGCCTGGCGCTCGGCGAACTTTTCGGCCCCCAACCGCTTCACCACGGCAGCCACCGGCTCCTCGGCTGCCATCGCCGGCCAGGCCAACAGGAAAACCAACAGGAACTGTCGAATCAACCTCATCACGCCCCTACCAGTAGCCGCAAAACCAGCCGAGGGCTACTCAAAGACCACCATCGCGTGCCCACGCACTTCGGGCACCGTCACGTCCACCCGCCCGTCGCTGTGGCTGAACGTCAACGCCTGCCGCTCGGGCGCGAGATAAACCTGCTTGGGCGCGCGCGCCAGCTTCAACGAGACCGGCACGTTCTGCAGCGGGACGACGTCCTCGATCAAGTCCATGCCCGTGGCCCGTCGTTCGGGACAGTAATGCAGCAGATGCACGATGGTGCGTTTGCCCTGTTTCATCACGGTCGCCTCGGTGCTGGTCGGCGCCGCCACGCAGAGCAACGGCTCGGGCAGGAGCCGCTGGAGGATGTTGGCGACCAGCAGCCGGTACGGATAATTGCCGTGCGCCGCATACGCACGGAAGATCGGGAACGCAATGTAGGCGCAACGCCCCTTCTGCACCGCGGCTGGATACGGGCTGAGCTTGTCGCCCGGGGTCTGGTTGTGGGAACAGAAATGCTCCCAGCTCCGCTCAAAATAGGGCTCAACGATGCCGGCCAACACTTCCGCACCTTTGCCGGCCACGACGCGCACCCCGGTCTCGTACATCACATGGTCACTGGCCGGCACGCCTGTGCTGACGGCTTTACCGAAACGGATGTAGGTCGTCGTGAAAGGCGAAATCCCGACCGGCTGAATCCCGAGTTCCGGCAACACCACATCCCGGGCTTCGCCGTCGAGTCCGCTGCGTCCCGTGGCCAGCACAGCGCCGCCCTGTTGTATGTAGGCGCGAATCTTCTTCAACAACTCCCCCGCCACCGGCAACGCATCCGGCAGGATCAACAAGTCATACTGTTTCAGGTCACTGACCTCACTGACGACATCGAACTGATACTTCAACTGCGTCAACATCCGCGTCGCGCCCTCGTCGGTGCCGCTGGTGGACTGCGTGGTGCCCAACACGCCCGTGGGCAG
>JBFZFE010000309.1:0-12781 GCA_041306525.1 Verrucomicrobiota bacterium
ACTGCCAATTGGATCAGTCGCTTCATTTCTTTTTGTCCACGGCGTTGTAATAACCTTCGAGCGCCTCGCGGAATTCGACCGGCACCGAGGCCATGTCACGCCCACCGGCTTGGTCAACGCGTCGCTCCCCGGCCATGTTGCCGTCGCCGCGGCCCGTGCCACGACCGCTGGCCTCGCTGGTGCCGCCCCCCATCGGGTTGCCACCGCTGCCAGCTCCGCCCGCGCCCATTCCCATGCCGCGTCCCAACATTTGCATCATCTGTTGAAGGCTGGCCATCTGGCCAGCACCACCGCCGCCGCCACCACCGCCGCTCTGGCCGGCTTGATCCAGAACCTTTCCGAGCAACTCAATGACCTCGGTCTGGGCCGCGATGGCATCGCCACCCGTGTCGGGTTTGCGCATCGTCACAATCGCGTCCGCCATCGCCAGGTCAACAGCTTCCCAAAGCTGGGCCAACTGCATCTGCGCGGCGGCCGGTACTTGCGCCTGCTCCGGAATGTTGTCGAAATCGGTCAGCAACTTGTCCTGCCGGTCGGCCAGTTCCTTGGCCCGCTCGACATACTTCTTGTCCACTTCGCGTCGTTCTTCGACGGCGCGCGTCTGTTCGCGGAGGTCTTCCTCCTGCTGGCGGATGCGCGCCAAGCGCAGCACCAACTCAATGACCCACGGTGGAATCTCCTGCTGGCCGCCACCGCCGCCGCCGCCACCGCCGCCGCCCTCTTTTTGGGCTTTGCGCAGCTTGTCGGCCCATGCCTGCAACTGTTTCTCCCAGCGCCCGGTCTGCTCGATGGCTTGGGCGGTCAGGTTCCGGTTGATCAACCCGGCCACCTTGCCGAGTTCATCGACCACGGCCACCTTCTCCATTTCCTGCTGCACGTCGTTGAGGGCTTCATTGGTCTGCCGACGCAGCAGGAAACCCATGTCATCGCGGATGTCCTTGACCTTCTTCTGGGTCTGTTTCTGGTTCGATTCCTGCAACTCCAAGCGCTGCCGCAACTCGGGCGGCAACTGGGCCAACGTGGCGCCCACTGTCCGCGGCGCGACGGCGGAGAGTTCTCCGCCGATTTCCTTCTGGTTTTTCGCGGAGGCCTTCAGGCGATTGATAAATGTCTCCGCCAACAGATTCTCACCGGCTTGTTGCATCTGCTTGGCGAGCTCGCGCAACTTCTTGTACGCCTCTTCCTGGTTCTTCTGCGCCTCGGCCATCTGCTGGTCGCGCTGTTGCTGTTGTGACTGCTGGTTGGCATTCTGCGCGTTCTGCAGGTTCTGCTGCGCCTGCTGCATCTCGCCTTGCGACAATTTCTGGAGCATCTCCATCAGCTCGGCCATTTCCTTCATGGACTGGCTGGGGATCTGCTCGTTGCGCAAGGCTTCCTTGCCGAGCTTCTTCAGGTCTTCCGCCGCTTCCTTGGCCGCTTCACGGTTGGCTTGCTCCTGCTCCTTGGCTTCATTGAGCTGCTCGGTCAGTTTGTCCAACTGCTTCTGGACATCGTCCTGTTCGAGCTTCGCCAGGTCCTCCTGGGCTTTCTTCAATTCCTTTTCCATCTCGGCGAGCTTGCCATCGTCGGGCTTGGCCTTGTTCTTCTCAGCGGCGAGCTTGTCGCTCAGCTCCTTGATCTGCTTCTCCAGTTTCTCGCGCTCCTTCGCGTTCGGGGCCTGGTCGAGCAACTTGGCCAGTTCCTCGCGCAGCCGCTGTGTCATCTCCATGTTCTGCTGCTCGGTGTTGGCGATCTCCTCCAGCTGCTGCGCGATCTTGTCCATCATTTGCTGGACCAGTTTGGCGTGCTCGGAACGGTCCAAAATCAGAATCGTGTGAACCGCCGACTCAATCTCCGGGCGGTCCGGCCTGTAGTCGCGCGCGGTAGCCCGCAACAGCACACGACCGGGACCGATGCCAAGCACCTTCGGCGAGAAACGCGTCTCGCCCCCCAAAACCCGATCCTGCGGCCCACCGGTTACCACCTGGCTGACGCCGCTCGGCAGGAGTCCGGCCGCGTTGCCGCCGGTGGCACTGTCCACCACCTGCCACTTTGTGCCGACCTGCTTGACGCCAAAGTCGTCTTCGGCCTCCACTTGGAAATCCAAGGTCTCGTCCTCCAGGATCGCCGTGGCGCGTTGCAGTCCACGACAGGCGACAATCGGCGGCTCATCGGCGCGCCGCACCACCTTCAACTCGAAGGGCGTCCGCCCGCTCAACCCGACTTCATCGCGCCAGTTGAACTTGAGCAGGTTGCTTTCGGCGAGGGCCAGCTTGCCGGAGACGAACTCACCGCCACGGACGGCGAGTGTTTCGCTGTCGTGGCCGTTCGTCGTAACGCCGGAGATGACGGCTTCCTGCAGGACACGGCCGACCTTGCCGGCAAAACTGACCCGGCTGCCTTCCAGCAGTTCAAGCGAACCTTTGCGGGCGTCCACTTTCTGCGGCGGATACTGCAGATAGTCCGGCAACTCAATTTCCGCCTGCAACGCCACCAAGTCGGGGCGAAACATCGGCTCGATACTGGTGCTCTCGCGGGCATCACCAACGGCAATCGCCAGCTGACCGGCCTTGGTCTGGCCGGGGATCTCAAAACTGTATTCGTCGCCGCGCAGCTTCGTGCCAACCGGCACCTGACGTTCCACCCGTGCCCGTCCGTCTGCGGGACGCCATTTCGAGTCCGCGCTCAGCTGGGCCTGGACAGTGAACGGCTCGCCATAGGCGACAATGCGCTGGTTGCCGAGCGGTTTGAGCTGGGTGAAGGTGAACCGCTCCTCGGCGGTGGTCGGGTTGAACCAGCGTTTCCAAGCGTTCAGACCGGCAGAAGGCATCATCAACAGCGCCGTGACGGTCAGCCCCAGGGCCACGATGCTGGCCGGCATCCAGCGACGCAACCAGTGCGTCGGCACAGCCGACTCGAAGCTCAACGCACTGCTTTCGCTGGCGACCTGGCGCATCGCGGCGTTGACGAGGGTTTGTGAAATGTTGGCCGGCAACGTCTCCGCGTGAGAGAGTTCCACGATGCTCAGGAGCCGGTCGCCGAGGCGGGGATAGCGCTTCTGCACCAAGCGGGCCAAGGCACGCGGGTCACGACGTTGGTTGAGGTGCGACGCCCACCACCAAGCGCCCAAGGCGGCGCCCACGACGCCCGTGGCGGTGCAGGCAAAGCGCAGCCAAGCCGGTGTGTCCCAAAGACGGTCCGAAAGAAACAGAAGCAGATAGCTGATGAGCAGGCCGCAAAGGCCACCCACGACAGCGACGGTGGTCTCGACGGCCCACAAACGGCGTTGCGCCGCCTGCAACTGCTGCTGCAGTGATGTCGGCATCTGGTTCATATTCATATCAAGCCTCCTAACTTTCGCCCCACCCAGTACGCCGCCAGCATAATCAACAGCAGACCACCCCACAAGGGATGACACCAGATCCGCACCCGCTTCTCCTGCGGTTCAGGCTCCGGCATTTCCGCCAGCTGATTCACAAACGCCGCCAGCTCGGCCGTGGCGCCGTATTTGCCGCGGGTGATACCGGCAATTTCCTTCAAGATCTCCGTCTGGGCCGGGCGACCGACTTCCTCGCGCACGATCCCGCGCACGGTGAGTTCGGTCTCCATCGTGCGCTTGGTTTCTTCACAGGTGAGTTTGACCCGGTATTTGCCGCGTTGTTCCGCCATGAGCTGGCCCTGATAGACCCCCCAGCCGCCCGCCACCGGCGTCAATGTCTGCCGGGCAACCTGTCCCTTGGGCGAAGTGATTTCCGCGGTGACCTTCGCGTCACTTAACGGCATGCCCGACGGGTCAAACGCCGTCGCACTGATGTGCACCGTGTCACCCAACCCGGGCGCATCGGGCGCAAACGCCAGGCGGAAGCCGTCGGCATAGGAGCGATGACGTTGATAACTCATCCAGCGCACCACTTGGCCCCAGAACCGGTAATGATAGAGATCTTCGACGCCCCGGCGCCAACGCCAGGCGCTGTCGGTGCCCAGGAACAACGTCTTGCCATTGCCGGCGGGACGGGTCACCAGCAGAGGCAACCGGCCATGCTGGTTGCCTTGCGATTCATGGACGGCAAGGATGTCGCTGCCGGGCCGGGCCCGTTCAACGGCGGCGTACCAGTTGAAGCCCGGCAAGGTTCGCCACAGCAACGCGTTGGCTTCCTCGCTGTTGGCCAGCATCGTGAGCAAATGGCCGCGTCCGAGCCGCGTCAGGTTCAATTGGGATGGCAGGGCAGCGCTGAAGCCTTCGCCGCGACTGGGATCCAATGTGACCGGGTAGAGACTTTCCAAGGCGGTGCCGGTCAGTGTCGTGTGCCGGCCGCGACGGCCCGGGATGAAGACCAGCCCGCTGCCCTGTTGTTCGACCAAGCCCTTGAGCAGTTCGGCCTGTTCCTTGGAAAGTTCATCCTTGCCGATGCCGACATCGCCGAGGAAGACAACATCATAGACCGAGAGCTTGTCCTTCGTTGCCGGGAAGGCCGGGATGTAGGTGCGACCGCCACCGGGGGCCATGCCGGGATGGAGCAGCAAACAGGTGACCTCGACGGCGGGGTCGCGTTCGAGGGCGTTGCGCAGGAAGCGGTACTCCCAGCGCGGGAGTGTATCGATCACCAGCACGCGGAGCGTCTCGCGACGGATGTTGATCTGGAATGCCTGCTGGTTGTTGTCGGCGCGCAGCTCATCGCGTTCGACGGGCACCTTGAGCGCGAGCTGGTTCAGGCCGTCGCGTTGCGGATACCACATCACCGCGTCCTGCACCTGGCCGTGGGCCGGGATGGTGATTTCCTTCGTCGTCGCTTCCGCGCCCCCGGCAAGGAGCTGAACGCGCGTCTTGATCTCGCGGTCAAGATGACTGCGCAGCGTGAACGGGATGAAAACCTGTTCGCCCAACAAGGCGTAGGAGGGCACCGCCACACTGGTCAATGCCACATCGGGCAGATAACGGTCACTGCCCACACCGACGGCAAAAACGGGTACGTTGGCGACCTGCAAACGGGTGGCGGTGGTAACCGGTGATTTGCCCAGGTTCCAGTCGCCATCGGTCAGCATCACCACGGCCCGCAGATTGCGCGTCCCGCTGATGGAGCTTTCGAGGGCGCTGTTGATATCGGTGCCTTCCTCGGCGGTCATTTCGGCGCTGGTGTTGGTGCTGGCAGCGGCGAAGTCCTGCACCTTCACCCGGTAACGTGCTTCGAGGGGCTTCCAGAACAACGAGGCAATCTGTTTGTCGAGCCATTCCGCGCGCGAGGTCGTGTTCGACTCGGTGATGACGTCCCCGGTCGCCATGCTGCGCGAGCGGTCGCAAAGCACCACGACCTCGGGTTGGGCGTTGGGCCGTGAGAATTTGCGCAGCTCCGGTTGCATCAACGTCACGAACAGCAGCAAAATGATGCTCCAGCGCAACACTTCGAGCCAGAAGATCGGTCGCCGCGCCCCCGTGCGCCGGTATTGCTGGAGCGACAACCCGGCGGCAACGCCGAGAAACACCAGCCCGACCAGCATCCAGAACCAGGAAATGGAAACGCTCCAGCCCATTACGCTTTGCCTCCCGGCACAGCTTCCTTGCGGAATTCAACCCGCGCGCCCGGCACATCCCAGCGTTTCAACTGCGCCTTGGTCGGCAGCGCCAGGACGGCTTCAATTGTCAGAAACAGCAGCATCAAAATCAGGAACCAGCGCCACATCTCCGTCTGGGCCGCGGTCTGTTCCGCGCCCTTGTCCTCGAACAGCCGATAAGGGACAGCGCCAAACACTTCACGCACGTCCTCCTCGCCCATCGCCTCCGAATCGTCCTCGCCCGCCGGCCGGTTCAATGCCACCAACCGCGTCTCGGCCTGCAAGATGCCGGCTCCCACCGGGCCGAGATTGCCGGGGGACGCGCCGGCCGCGGATTCCGCTGAGGCCAGGGTCGTGCCGCGGGTGAACCGCGCATCACCGACATCCGCCTCGCCAATCTTCCCCAGGCGGCGCACGCCTTCCTGGACCATGCGTTGGACCATCGGCACGAGCACGGTGCCTTCCCAGAGAGAGGACCACGCGCGGTCCGGCAAGGTCGCGCAATGATAAACCGCGCCTTTGCCGACCGGGGTCTTCGTGAGCAGCGGTTTGCTGTCGTCAAACATCGCCAGCACACTGCCCTCGCTGCTGATCGCGGCGCGTTTGAGAAAACTCAGCTCCATGATCGGCAAATCCTTGCCGTCTTGCGTCCGCCCGAGCGGCCCGTCTGCATTGCGCCAGGTGGCGACGCGGAACTTGCCGGCTTCGCCATCGCCGGTCGGCATCATCAACACAACCCCACCGGCGGCGGCAAAGTCTTGGATCGCTTTTTCGACGCTGCCGGTCGGCGCCGCCGCCTGCCAGATCAGCAAGGCAACGTCATCGAGCTTCAGCGCCGCAGTCGGGTTCTGCACTTCCGCGGACTGGTTGAGCAGGCTCGGCGACGGGGCGGCGGCCAAGCGCAACAGGGGCGCGGCGGCGTCTGAATCCGTGACAATCAGCGTCTTGGCATGCAGATCCTCGGGATAGACAAAGAACGCGAGGTTGTCGCGCGGATTGGCGTCGGCCGGCAACTCGATCCATCCCCACCCGGCGGTTCGGCGCGGCCCGAGGTCGAGCCGGTACTGCGTCGTCAACTTCTGTCCCCCAAAACTGACTTCCACCTGCGACCGGGCGCCTTCATGGACGACCGTCAGGGGAAAAGTCGCCGCAGCCGCTCCCTGGCCGGTCAGTTCCGCGGTGATTTGCAGCTCGTAACCTTTGCCGGTGCGGCGGCGCACTGCCTCGGTGACGCGGACGCCGATGTTGTCCTGAACCGGCTGCGTCATGCCGAGCAAACGTACCCGGGCATCCTGCGGAAGGTTCTTGAAACGTTCGCGGACCGTTCCCCAATGCGGTGAGTCGGGATGCCAGTTCGCCTTCTGCAAATCCGAAGCCAGCCAGATCTCCGTGCGCCCGCACTGGTTGTTCTGGATGTAATCCAACGCGGCATCCAGCAACGCCGGGATGTCGGCCGCGGCGTCGCTTGGCCCGGCGACACTCAATTTGTCCAAGGCCGCCGGGCTCGCCACTTCCTGCGGGGCCCGGGTGGCGCTGTCGAGCAACACGTAGCGTGAAGTCCCGCGCGCCTCGACGGCGGCTTCGGCCAACCGACGCAGCACCAATGTTCGTTTGCTCTGATGGGTCCGCGGATCCAGCGCCTCCATGCTCGGGGAGCGATCCAGCAGAACCAGGACCGTGTCGGGCGCACTGCCGGCGGCCCAGCCCAGCCAGCCGCCCACCAACGGGCGGGCGAGGAAGAACAGCAACGCCAAGACCGCCAGGATGCGGCAGGCCAGAATCAACCACTCGCGCACCCGGGCCTGCCGGGTCGCCTGTTTGCTGGCGGTCAGCAGGAACATCATCGCCGCCCAGGCCACGGTCCGGTAACGCATCCGGTTGAGCATGTGGATGATCACCGGCACCAAAACCAGCGGCAATCCCCACAAAATCAATGGTTGAAGAAAGTTCATCCCTTGTGACGCGACAGCAGGAAGTCGGCGAGGACTTTTTCGTAATTGGACTCGGTCAGCACGAGTTGGTAGTCGACCTTGAACTCGCGGCAGCCGCGGCGGACGTGTTCGAGGTAAGCGTCAAGCGCGGCGCGGTATTTCGGGAAAATGACGCTCGGCTCGGCAACGATGCTTTCGTCGTTTTCCATGTCCACGAAGCGGACGGGCCGGTCGAACTTGAAATCGATCTCGGCCTTGTCGAGCAGGTGGAAGACGGCCAGGTCGTGTTTGCGGAAACGCAGATGCTGGAAGCAGTGCAGCAACTCGTCGGGGTTGTGAAAAAGATCGGAGAAGACACAGACCAGCGCGCGGCGGCGGATCTTCTCGGCAAGGTCATGCAGCGCCGCGACGAGGCCGGTATGGCCTTTCGGCTGCACGCCGCCCAGCGCGTCGAAGATGCTGCGCAGATGAGCGGGTTTGCGGCGGGCCGGTATGTCCTTGGTCACGGTGTCGGCGCAGGTGATCATGCCGACGGCGTCGCCTTGTTGCATGGCGAGGTAGCCGAGCGTGGCGGCCAGACGTTTCGCATAGGCCAGCTTGTTGCCAAACGCCATCGAACCGCTGGCGTCAAGCACCAGATGGCAACGCAAGTTGGTGTCCGCCTCGAATTCCTTGATGAAAAACTTGTCCTGCCGCGCATAGACACGCCAGTCGAGATGCCGCGGGTCATCGCCGGGAACGTATTTGCGGTATTCAGCGAACTCGACAGAGGAACCGCGGTGCGGACTTTTGTGACGGCCGGCAATGTTGCCTTCCATCGGCCAGCGTGCGCGCAACTCCAGCCGGGAAAGGCGGCCCAGGACGCCCGGGTCGAGAAACTCACGATTGGTGTGCGGCGTTTGCATCGGAACCGGTGGGGGCGGATGCGTTCCGCCCCCACCTTGAATTTACCGGCCGCCGTTACGCGGCGGGGAGACTCTCCTGCATCAGGCGTTTGACGATGTCACGGCTGGTGACACCTTCGCTCTCAGCGTGGAAGTTGGTCAGCACGCGGTGACCGAGCACGGGCTCGGCGACGGCTTCGACATCTTCCTGGCGGGCAATGTAGCTGCCCATGAGGGCGGCCCGCGCCTTGGCGCCGATGACGAGATACTGGATGGCACGCGGACCCGCGCCCCAACTGACCCAATTCTTGACCCAATCAGGCGAGTTTTCAGCTGTCGGTCGTGATTTGCGCACGAGCGACACGGCGAAGTCATAAACGTGGTCCGGTACCGGCACGCGCCGGACGAGGTCTTGGAAAAACAAGACCTGTTCACCCGACACGACCTTGTTCAGGGCGGCGACCGCCATGCCGGTGGTCTCACGCGCGATGCGGCGTTCCTCGGCCTCGTTGGGATACCCAACGTGGATCAGGAACATGAAACGGTCGAGCTGCGCCTCTGGCAACGGATAGGTGCCTTCCTGCTCGATCGGGTTCTGCGTCGCGAGGACGAAGAACGGCTCATCGAGCTTGTAGGTGTGGCCGGCCGCCGTGACACGATGTTCCTGCATCGCTTCGAGCAGCGCCGCCTGCGTCTTGGGGGGAGCGCGGTTGATCTCGTCGGCCAGCACGATGTTGGCGAAGATGGGTCCCTTGACGAACTCGAACGCGCGCCGACCGGGCGTCGAGGTCTCCTGGAGGATTTCGGTGCCGGTAATGTCGCCCGGCATCAGGTCGGGGGTGAACTGGATGCGGCTGAATTTCAGCGTCATCGTGTCGGCCAGCGACTTGACGAGCAATGTCTTGGCCAGACCCGGCACGCCCATCAACAGCGCATGGCCGCGCCCGAGGATGGCGATGACCAGCTCCTCGACCACCCGGTCCTGGCCGATGATGACCTTGCCAAGTTCCGCCCGCAACGTGGCGTACGTCTCGCGCAATTGGTCAATCGCGGCGACATCTTCCTCACGCGGCGTCTGGGCCGCTGTCATGACTGCCTGTTCCATAGCGTTCACTCCTGTTTGGATCACTGAAACTGAACTCACTCCTCGCGTTCCGCAAGGCCCGCAACAAAGGCGCGCATATTCCCAAACCGGCGCAGCCCTGTCGAGCATAAACACCGCGGCGGCGGTTTTAACTCGTTACAACAGGCGGGGAATCGACTCGGCCCCTATTCCTCGGGCAGGCCGAGGATTTCACGGGCCCGGAGACGCTGCTCCAACGTGCCATTGGCCACGGCGACCCGCAGTTGCTTGAACGCGCGATGACCAAGCTCACTCAGCAGACGCTGCGCTTCGTTGCGGACCTTGAACTCTTCATGGTCGAGGAGCTTGATGAGACCGGCCACCTTGGTTTCGACTTCGGCTTCCCGCGCTTTCTCCGCCGCCGTCGGGGCGGTCGGGGTTTTGGGCTTCTGAACGGTGTAACGCTTCAGCTGGGCGCGACTGTCGTAAACGTAGAACAACGGCTGACGCTCGACGCCGGGCTTGTAGGCTTCGCCGCACTCGACGGTACCCAGCGCCTCACCATCCACCGAGGCGCGCAGAACGCCGCGCACGATTTCGAGGCGGACAGTGTGCCAGCGTTCCCTGACGATGACCCGCTCCGTGGGGAGATCGGTCAGGCGTCGCCAATTGCCTTCGACGTCGTCGGACCGCAGAATGTTGCGCCCGTTGTTGTAGCCGCCGAACTGGAAGCCCGGGCCTGCGGCCAGGCCGTCGAGCAGAATGCTCAAGTCGTTCAGCCGGTTACCGAGGCTGCGACAGACGATCTCGAGCGCGACATCGCCTTTGACCTTCTCGCCCAAGGGCAGAAACGCGGCCTCACATTGCTCGGCATCAAACGTGAGCACAGTCGCGTCCCCCACCTTCTCGGTCTTGACCTCCACTTCTCGCACCGCCGCCTTTTCCAGAACATTGGTGGCCTTGCCCCAGAACGGTTTGGCGGGGTCAGGTTTGCCCTCGAATACCGTTTCCCACTGGACACCGTCCAGTGTGGTGTGCCCGCTCTTCTGGGCTTGAGCGACGAAATCCCGATAAGGCGCAAGCGGATCAGGCTCACCCGCATGGCTGGCGGCGGCCAGAATCACAAGATTGAGAAAAAAACAGAGCGCGGTTCGCTTCATGGATCACTCCCAAAACATCCCGCCATAGTTCCGTCCACCTTGGTTGGGGTTGTTCTTCTTCGGCGGGTCATAGGGACGGAAATGCAGGCGGCGGACGGCACCGGCGTTGATGATGACTGTCCCCAGGCCTTCCGCGGTCCCGACCAGGCCGCGCTGGTCAATGAGGGGACTGTTCAAGGTGAACTGGTCCCCGTCAACCAAGGTCAGCCGCACATCCGACTTCGACCGCCGGGCGCGGGCGCTGTTGTTCGGGTCGAACTGGATACCGGCCACCTTGCCCAGCGCAATCGTCTGCCCGCGCGGCAGCAACGCCAGGCCTTCCCGGATCGCCTCGACGGGGCCCGCCAGCGTCGTCCAGTCGTGCAGGCGGACCAAGTCGCCGCCGGTCGGTGGCGCCAGGAGCGACTCGGCGCTGCCCTTCCACTCGGAGATGACCAGGTCGCGGACTCGACAGATGTTGTGATTTGAGACGGTAAACTGGATGGAGTTACCGGGCACCGAGACCTTGATGTTGCGGCGCTGCATGACGACTTTGCCATCCACGAGCAGGTAGCATTCCTTCTTGGCGCGGTCCGCCAACCAAGTCACACGCACGGTGCCGCGCGAGCTGAGGCCGGGAACGGAAGCCGAGGTCGGCTGTTGATAGGAGCCTTGGCTGATTTCCTGGAGCGAGAGATTGCCATCGTTGATGCTCAACATGTAAGCGGTTGCCGTGTTGTTGATCGTGTTGGCCTGTGTCTTCGCGAAAAGCCAGGCGTTGAGGTTCCAAGGTCCCGGCTGGCCAACCAGGTCAAACTGCAGGCAGACTCGGTCCGGCAGGGCTTCGTTGCGCAGGTACTGACGGTAGGTCTGCGGACGGCCCCGAGCGTTGGCGGGGGGCACGTAGTAACGCTCGATCGGGCCGGCGTCGAGCACGCCCTCGGCCGGCAGGTTCGGAAAAATCCCGCTCACGTGACGACGGGGAATGGTCAACGGCGCCGTGAACATCGTGCGCACCTGCAACTGCTGGCTGTCCAGCGACCCCAGCTCACAACGCCAGGTATCGCCGTTGGTCAACTGCACCGTCGCCGCCAGCGGCGCCAGGTTGGTCGCGGTGGTGGTGGCCACGGGATTGGCAAACACCACGTTGGTTTGCACAAACAGAATCGGCGCGACGGAATGCTCGTGTTGCCACGCCACCAAGCCATTGGCCAAGCCGACCAACTGCCCCCCGAGCATCACGCCCGAGTCCAGCTGAACCCGTCCGGGTTCACTGTCCGGGTTCTGATAGTAATTGCGGGCCACGGCTTTGGGCGCCGGCGCATAGAGCCCAAACTGCACACCCCGCACCGCACTGCGGGCCACTTTCACCTCGCCAAAAACGTCGCTGGCCAGGGTCAAGGAGTCCGGGGCAAACTGCCGCAGTTCCGCGGTCAGGTTGCCGCCATCGACCAGCTGCACATTCACATCGCCTTCACGACGGCGTGGTTGCGAAGCGGCGCCGGTCGCCAACATCACGGCAACCAAACGCTCCAGCGGCAGTTCCAAGCGACCGAAAGGGCCGGTGCAGACAATCTGGGTGGCGCTGATCGACTCCAGCTTGCCGGCCATCGCGTCGCCATTGCCCAACCGCAGGATGTCCTGGTCGGGTTTGGCCTCCGGCAACGCGAGGTCCTCGCCGATGCGCGACAACACCAGCGTGCGCACCATCGGGTCGTCACCGCTCCCGCCCATGTTGATCACAATTCCACCGGCACGCGCCAAAGGCGGCGCTGGCATCTGCAACGTCCGAAACAGTTTGCCGTCGACGTAGACTGTCGCCTTGGATTGGGCCCGGCTCAGGCCCACGGCAATGCGCCAACGACCCGCGCGGGTCTTTGGCAACGGCGCTGATTCCGCGCCCCCGAACATGTTCTCGCCGGCGGACTGTAGCGACAGATTATTACCGGAAAAACTCAGGGCGACTTGCGGCTCCGCATACAGGAACTTCGGCTGACTCAGCGGCAGGTGCATTTGGAAGTTCTGATTATTGCGTTGCGGAAGATCGAATTCGATCAGCGCCGCCTCCGGCAGGTTCAGGTCGCGGAAGATCATCTCCAACTCACCGCGACTGACCGTCACCCGGCCCCAATCGTCAAGGTTCTGGACGGTGCGAAACGCCGATTGAGCAGGCTCCGCATCCTGATAAATCGAGCTGATCATCGCGCGCGGCATGCGTAACAGGCCAGCTTGGCT
>JBFZFE010000310.1:0-7951 GCA_041306525.1 Verrucomicrobiota bacterium
CGCTACTACCAGCCAAGCACGGGGAGGTGGCCGAGCAGGGACCCGATTGAAGAAAGGGGTGGCTTGAACTTCTACGGATTCGTAAGGAACGACGGGGTTAATTCATATGACTTCCTTGGGCTTCAGAAATGCAAGCATTCAACACCAAACGGTTGTGGTCCGGAAAATCCGAAATGGCTGAATGTGATGATTCCCGAAGGCTTTTTCCCGAAACTGGGTGGCTACAACTTTGGACCAGCGTGCGATGCACATGATATCTGTTGGGGCGTCTGTGGAGCGGACAGGAAAACGTGTGATGATCAGTTCCTGAAGGATCTGCAGACGCAGTGCGATAAGTGGGTAGACAAGCTGTATGGTCCAGGAGGCATTTATGGATGGATTGGCGACGGAAAACTGAAGGAAATCGATCGAAGAGCTTGCTATAGGGACGCGAAGGTGTACCACCGGGGGGTAAGCAGTAAACTAGGTGACGGAGCGTTTAAGGAAGCCCAGAAGGAAGCCTGTGCTTGTAAGAAATGCTTTCCATAGTGCTAATTATTTTCGTTGCCGGGACATTGCTCGGAATCGCCTGCTTCGCTGGCAAAAGAAGCATTCGATTCATCGCCGTGGCTGTTCTTCTCGCCATTTTGCTGCAATATGGTTCCTACCCATTTCTCGACGAAAAAGGAAAAGCAGAACTCCTGATGTGGCAGGTGGTAAGCCTTCCAGTATTGTTGGTAACCAGCTTGGCTTTATGTGGTGCGATCTGGGGAATCGGATGGATTGTGAAGCGCGCCATGATGAACTACAGGAAGTCTAAACAAAACCGAGGGTAAGGTGAGAGGGGGCAGACCGGGTCAGCCCTTGAGTCTTGAAATGACCCTTGAAAACGCTGCGCGAGACAGGCAGAGAGGCCAACCGCCTCCTGAAGCGAAAGCACCATCGGCGGAGAGGGGTCAGGGTGATAGGGGTCAGAGCTTGAGTCTTGAAAAGTAGCTGGTTGTGATGTAGTTGGAGGGCCATGGCAAGACCCCTTCGGATTGAATTCCCCGGTGCGGTGTATCACGTCATGGCGCGTGGCAATGAACGGCGGGCCATTGTGCGCGATGATCAGCCGGCAGCTTTGGCGCGATACCTTGGCCGAAGCCGTGCCGATGTTTCGCTTGCGCATCCATGCCTATTGCCTGTTGGCCAACCATTATCACTTGGTGCTGGGCACACCCGAGGGGAACCTCAGCCGCGCCCTGGCTTGGCTGCAGACCACCTACACCATGCGCTACAACGCCCGACATCGGCGCAGCGGCCATCTGTTCCAAGGTCGTTACAAGGCGCAACTGGTGGAAGCCGATGAGTATGCCCGCTGGTTGGTGGAGTATGTGCATCTGAATCCGGTGCGGCCGGTACGCAAGAACCAGCCGATTGCCGCGGAGCGTCGTGCCGAATTGGATCAATACGAGTGGAGCAGCCATCAGGACTATGCCGGGTTACGGCCGGCGCCGACGGAGTGGCTGAATCTGGATTGGCTGGGCTACTGGGGACGTGAGGTGCAGGAAGGGCAGCGGGAGTATCGGCAGGGGCTGGAGCGCTGGTTTGGGGTAAAGGCAACGAATCGGTGGGCGGAACTGCGCGGGGGCTTGGTCTTGGGTGGCGAGGCGCTGTGGGACCGGGTGCGTGGGCTGCTGGAAGGCAAAGAGGGAGTGGTGGAAGCGGCTTGGACGCAGGAGGCCGACGGAGGGGAACGGCGGACCCGGGTGCGGGAGTTGGTGGGTGGAGAAACGAAATGGCTCCAAATCTGGGCGCGGGTGAAGCTGGGCGGGGAACGCAGCGTTGACGTGGCGCGGGAGTACGGCTATGCGGATGGCAGCGCCGTAACGTACGTGGTGAAACAAGTCGAGCAACGGAGGCAGTCAGATGAGGGAATCTCGGCGAGAATCGACGCAATTGAGCAGGAGATTTCGAGACTCAAGTCGCGCCCCCTATCGTTGCTGGCGAGGCTGGAACATTCACCTGGCGATGTCTTAGGGTGAACATCAACAATCCTGATTACATACCAGAACAATGAAAATAGCCGATATTGCTCAGCGGCATTGGGTGGTTACGATCGCTTTCTACGGGCTAGTAGGCGTAATTCTAACACTGGTGGTGAGTCATGGGTTGGTATTTCCTACAGGACCAGGAAGCAATTGGCCGGTTCATGTATTCTGGATAGTTTACTCCGGCTGTGGTCTTCTTCTTCCGAGATGTGGACGTGTTCTCGGAACTGTGCTCATTTTTATCTCGCTGAATCTATTGTTACAGGAACTGCACGTTCGGAAATATCATGGATTGCATACAATTCCCACCGAGCTGGCCCCGGGTGAGTACGAGAAAAGATAGTACTTGCGGCCTTCCGCTATGGGGACGGCAATTCCGAAACTGACTTTCACGACAGGAGTCCAACGCTCGACGGCCAAACCAAACCATCTACCACCTACTCCGGTGAGGGGAAGTAGCGTTCGAGCCGCGTAAAGAGGCTTTTGTCGCCTTCGAGGGTGATGATGCGTTGACGCAGGGCGGCGGTGATGTCGAGTTGCCGGGTGAAGAGCGCGACCCAGATGTCGCAGTTGCAGGTGACGCGCAGGTCGGGGCGTTCGGTCGGTTCCATGGCGAGGGCGCATTGGCCGCCGTTGATGCTGACGCGGTAATGGCGTTGTTGGTCGGGCATGTCGAACTGGAGGACGGCTTGGAGGCGGCCGGCAGCTTGGGGGTCGAAGCAGCGGACCATTTCGCGCATGAGGATATCGGGGTCGCTGCCGACGCGTTGGTGGAGGGAGGAGAAGTTGGTGCTGCGCGCGCCCATGTCGCGGACATGTCCCCAGAAGATGTTGGAGTAGGTGCGGAAATGCTCAAGGTCGGCGGCCAGCGGCAGGGCGGCGTCCTGCTGGGTGGCGGCGGTAAGTCGGCCGTTGGTGGCGGCTTCCTGGCCGGCACGGTGGAAGGCGGCCTCAATGCGTTTAATGGTTTTGGGCTTGGAAAGTTTGTAGGGCAGGAGGTGGGATTCGGGGCGGACAAGTTGACCGGCCATTTCCATGTCGAGGGTGTCGGCAATCAGGCGGAAGGTCTGTGTCATGGGCTCGTAGGCTTCGCGGTTCGGCAACGCGCCGGTGATGATGGTGATCAGCTTCTTACCGAGCCAGCGTTGGGGATGGCGAATCCGGTTGCGTTCCAAGCCCAAACCACTGACTTCGAGGCCTTCGCCGGTGAGCGGGAAGGTGCGTTCGAAGAAGGTTTTCAGGTAGCTGCTCATCGCAAAATAGTAAACGGGCGTGGCGCAGACCAGCACCTGGGCATCGAGGATCAAGGGTAGAATCTGCTCCATCGGGTCGTGGTGGATGCAGCTGCCCGGTTTGCCGAACCAGCAATGATAGCAGCCCAGACAGGGCTTGAGGGCCTGGGTGGTCAGGTCAACATCTTGCACCTGCGCTCCCGTGGCACGGGCGCCTTCGAGGAAGAGGTCGGTGAGGTATTGCGTGAACCCGTTTTTGCGTGGATTGCCACGAACCAGCAACAGCTGCAGTCGCTCCATATGGCGTCGCATGTACAGGAATGACGGGGCGAGGTCAAGTTGCCGGGTGAGCGTTTTGCCGCTACCTTCCGCGCGCTCGATGGCCACCCAAACCCACAGTTGTGACGTGTTGATCGCCGGCGGCGGCCTGGCCGGCCAGACGCTCGCCCGGCAACTCAAGCTGACGCTGCCGCAACTCGATGTCCAGATTGTCGAGCCCCAGCCGCGCCCGTTGCCGGCTGCCGCGCACAAGGTGGGGGAGGCGACCTCCGAGTTGGGCGCGCATTATCTGGCGGAGAAACTCCAGCTCCGTTCGCACTTGGAGCAGGACCAAATTCTCAAATGCGGGCTGCGCTTCTTCTTTGGCAATGGCCGGCAACCGTTGGAAACGCGTCCCGAGTACGGCCCAAAGATGTTCCCGCCGATCTCCTCGTACCAACTCGACCGGGGCGTGCTCGAGAATCACCTGCGTGGGTTGAACCAGGCTGCCGGCGTCCGGCTCTGGGAAGGACGCAAGGTTACGCGCATCGAGACGGGCGATCCGCACACGACGTTCGTGGGCGATGACGTGGCGATTCGCTCGCACTGGGTCGTGGATTGCACCGGGCGGCAGCGATTGATTCAGCGTCAGAAACGTTTGGCCGCACAAAGTCCATTGCCGCACAGCGCCTGTTGGTGGCGCGTGGCCGGTAACTTCGACATTGCCGGTCTCGTCCCGGCCGATTCGCCCTGGCATGAACGCGTCCCGGGCGGCATTCGGCGCAACTCGACCAACCACTTTACCGGTCACAGCTACTGGATCTGGGTCATCCCGCTTGTGTCGGGCAGCACCAGCTTCGGCATCGTCGTGGACGAACGGATTCACCCGGTCAGCTCGATCAACACCTTCCCGAAAGCGTGCGCCTGGCTGGAGCAGCGCGAGCCGTTGCTCGCCCGGCATCTCGCGAAGTTTCCGCTGCTGGATTTCAAGCTGCTGCGCAACTTCAGCTATCACACGACGCAGTTCTTCTCGACGGAACGCTGGGCCTGCATCGGCGAAGCGGCCATGTTTCTTGACCCGTTCTACAGTCCGGGCACCGACTTCATCGCGCTTGGGAACACGTTGCTCACGCGGTTGATCCGCGACGGCGCGACGCCCGAGAGCGTGGCGCAATGCGATGCGATGATGTTGGAATGGCAGGATGCATTCACCGAAGTCTTCCGCGATCAGTATCCCGTGTTCGGCTCCACCAAGGTAATGACGGCGAAGGTGGTCTGGGACAACGCTTCGTATTGGGTTTTCGTCTGCCAGAGCTTCTTCCAGAACATCCTCGATGATCCCGAGTACCTGGAACGCTACCGGCAGGTCTTCGCCGAATATCACCGGCTGAACCGACGCGTGCAGCAGCTCTTTCGCGACTGGGCGGCGTGCGAAGACACGGCGGCTGATTACGAATACCTCGGTTACGCGGACTTCCCCATTGCCGTGCGGGCGCACCTCGAACTCGGCGTGAAGAAGACCCCGCGCCGCTTTCTGGACTGGCTGGAACTCAACCTCGACCGTTTCAAGGCGTGGGCCGTGGTTCTTGGCCAGTTGGCCGGTCGCGAGGTTACCGAGGATGCAGCCGCCGCTGAGATCGCCGCGATGCAGGCGCAGATGCGGAGACTCTTCCCGGCCCAACCCGCCGTGACGCCCGCGTCATGACGGCGCTTGGGCGAGGGTGATGTTGCCGGTGGCGATGACGCGTTTCCCGACGGTGGCCTCGACGTTGAATCGCGACAACGTCCCAAGGTCGCGTTCGCACTCGGCCCGCAACGTCAACAACTCGCCCGGGACAGCGGGACTGAGGAACTTCATCTGGTTTGCCGCGAGGAAGAACAACTGGCCGGTCGGCTGTTGATTGGCCGCATGTTTGCGGGTTAACCCGAGCAAGAGTCCGCTGGTTTGTGCCAGCGCCTCGGTTACCAGCACGCCCGGCATGATGCGGCGTTGCGGGAAGTGACCGGCGAAATGTGGCTCCTCTTCGCGCAGCAAACGTTCGGCAATCACGAGCTTGCCGGGCACGAGTTCGAGCACGCGATCCACAAACAGGAACGGCGCCCGGTGCGGCAGGATGGATTGCACGACGTCTTGTTCAAACGGTCCGAGCTTGTTCATGCGTGGTCTCCCAAACAGTTCCTTTGTCGAGTTCCTTCAAAGCGCGCAGCATCCGCCGGTAAACCCGGTCAGCCAGTGCGTCGGGCGAATCGTCCGGCAACGGTGTCGCCGGGTCAAGAAAGCGAATGCGAAAGACGTTGCGCGACCGCGGCCAGATGCTGCCGGGGAGCTTCGCCATGAACGGCACCGTCGAGTGGCTGATGACCGGCACCACAGGCACGCCCGCTTCGATGGCGACGCGGAACGCCGTGTTCCTGAACCAGCCCAGCCGTCCACTGCGCGCCCGTGTGCCTTCGGGGAAGATCAGCAAACTGCTGCCGCGCGCCAACACCGCCCGGCAGCGTTCGACACCGGCCAGCACCGATGCCGAGGAGGATGGGTCGAGGCTGACAAAATCAAAGTGTTTCGCCAGCAGCCCCGGCAACATCTTGTTGGTGTAATGCGTCTTCACAACCACACCGGTTCGCGCCAGCAAACCCAGGATCAACGGCGCATCCATCAGGCTGCGATGGTTCGCCACATAAACGCACGGCCCGGTAAGGGGCGGCTGACCGGCCTCGGCGACGGCGTAGACGCCGATCAACGGCAACCAGTGGCGCGTGAAGAAGGCGAGGTAGTTGTGGACGCTGAAATGCAGGAGCCGGTATTGGATTCGCGGAAAAGGCGTCAGCAACAACAGCAACGGCGTGGCGCTGGTGATGAAGATGAAGTTCATCCCAAAATACGTCGTGTAGCCCAACAGCAGGCCGGCCACGCGCAAGGGATGGAAGGGAAGACGGTCCGTCCTCAACGCCGCGCCTCTTCCAGCATTTCCGCAATCCGCTTGCGTTCGCCGCCGAGCGCAGGTTGACGCTCCAGCGCGAGTTGCAGCACCTCCCGAGCTCCCGACTTGTTGCCCGTGCGCAGACGGATTTCACCCAGCAGAAGCGCGTTCTGGTAGTAGCCGGGGTTCAACTCTTCCGCCTTGGCCACAGCGGTCAATGCGACCGCGAAATCCTGGTGGCGCATCGCCTGCCGCGCCCGCTCCAATTCCGCCAGCGCCTGCCGGTAAGCTGCGAAGTCATTCGGGTCGGCCGCGATGGCGCGCTCCGGCAGGAGACGCTCGAAATCGTTCATGTCGATGGCGACAAACCGGCCGAGTTGATGCGGCGGCGTCACGGCCCAGAAAAGTCCGGCGGTTACATCGAAGATCACCGCGTGCGTGGCGATCAACGGGTTCAACGAGCCCCGATGACCGTTACCGGGAAACTTTCCGCCCGGCAGGCAGCGGTCACGAAGAATCTCCGCTGCCTGGTCCGCGCCAAGCTTGCCGGCTGAGGAGCGCAACAATTCTTCCATCCGGTCCGCCCGGCTGACCGAAGTGTCCACCTGCATGAACTTCTGGTTGACCGGCAGGTCCTTCAGCGCCGCGGTCAGATAATGGTTGGCGTGCACCATGTACTCCTTCGCGGGCGCCGGTTGAACCGCCGTGGTCGTCGGCGTCTTCTCGATGATGATGAACTTTCCATCCCGACGGCTCCCGACCATGAACAGCGCCGAGACGAAGATTTCGCTGCGTTCGATGATCGCCTGCGCTTCGGCCAGCGTGGTGGCGTATTGGAGAACCTCGCGCGCCACCATGCAGGTCGGCGTCCGCGCGTGGCCGGGCAGGTCCGACGGCGCGCCGTTGACCGTGATGCAAATGCCTTCCCGGTTCATGCCCGAGACCACGCCTGCCATGCCGGCCCACGCCAGCGAGGCGAACGGGATGCCGTTGTCCGGTTCACACAGCGTCAGCACGCGATCTTCGTCGAACACAGGCGCCGCTTCCCAATCGAAGTTGCGGGCGTAAAGCAGGTGACCGTTTGTCGTCGCGCCGCCCCAAGCCGCGAAACCCGTGCAGCCGCGCAGCAACGGGTGGTTCATCAGCATGTACGAGATGTCCTGCGCCGCGTGGTAGCTCAAGACGCGATGAAAGTACGGCCCGTCCTGCGGACGCAGGTCAGGACAGCCCTGCGTCATCCCGAAAATCTCCATCTGCGCCTCCGCTGACACGTAACGCGGCAGATACCGCGTCTGCCAGACCACCGATGCCTTGACCGCGAACTGCAACGCCTTGCTCGGAACCATCGTATTGAGCAGGTCCACCACGACCTGCTCCTGCCGATGCACCAGCTTCTGCGTCAGCTTCCCGTTCGCGTAGCCGCGCTCAAACGGCGTGCCGGTCAGGTACAACACACGCAAACCATCACGCTCACCAAACCAATTCTTGCCCAGATAAACCCGTCCGTCCCGTTCCTCCAGCGCGAGCT
>JBFZFE010000311.1:0-4910 GCA_041306525.1 Verrucomicrobiota bacterium
CCGCAGTTGGGACAGGTGAAGGTCTCACTCACAGTGTGGTGCTCGTGGCCTGCTCCAGCCAGCTCAGGTAGGCGTGCGCGTGGGCATCGGTCTGGCCACACATTTTCTCGGAAGGCTGGAGACTGACGCAGACGGCAGGGCGCTCGGGAAGTCCGAACAGCCGGCAACGTCCGTCACCGGTTAATTGCACGCAGCGGACCCCGGCAGGCTTGCCGCCCGGCATGCCGGGAATGGCCGAGGAAATCGAGATGTCCACGCAACAGGCAGCGCAACCGACCCGGCAGTTCACCGCAATTTCTCCAAGAGCTGGTCCACGCGCCGCTTCACTGCTTCGTCCATCCGCACAATCGGCGGCCACGGCCGGCAGGCTTGTTCGCCGGCAATCTTGTGCGTGGCGTCGAAGCCGAGTTTGGTGCCGTAACCCATGGTCGGGGTGGCGTGGTCGAGGACGTCGGCGGGACCCTTGGTGAAAATGGTGTCGCGTTGCGGATCGATATTGGCGCAGAGACGGAACAGGACTTCGCGGGTGTCATGCACGTTCACATCGGCGTCCACGACGACGATCATCTTGGTGAACATCATCTGCCCCATGCCCCAGAGACCGTGCATGACCTTCATTGCTTGGTAGGGGAAAGTCTTCTTGATCGAGACGAACACGAGGTTGTGGAACGTCCCCTCGGCCGGTAAGGCGATGTCGATGATCTCCGGGAAGTTCATCTTGAAGATCGGCAGGAAGATGCGGACGCTGGCGCTGCCCATGTAGAAATCTTCCATCGGCGGGATGCCGACAATCGTACTCGGGTACACGGCGTCGGGCCGGGCGAGGATGCGTTCGATGTGAAACTTCGGATACATCTCCGGCAAGGTGTAGTAGCCGGTATGGTCGCCGAACATCCCCTCCAGGGCCGTCGGCTCAGCGGGATCGACGTAGCCTTCAAGCACAAAATCACAGTCGGCGGGCACTTCGAGGTCGTTGGTCTGACACTTGGCCATCGGGACCGATTTCTTGCGCAGGAATCCGGCCAGCATCATTTCATCAATGCCATCCGGCAACGGCGCGCTCGCGGCGAACGCGTAAACCGGATCGCCGCCGAGGGCCACGCTGACCGGCATCCGCCGTTTCAACTCGCAGTAGCGCCGCCAGTGCCGCGCACCGGTCTTGTGGAGTTGCCAGTGCATGAACGTCGTGCGCTCATCGATCACCTGCATCCGGTACATCCCGACATTGCGCGCCCCGGTATCAGGATCGCGGGTGATGACCAGCGGCAACGTGATGAACCGCCCGGCATCCTGCGGCCAGCATTGCTGAACCGGCAACGCGCTCAAGCCCGGCAACTCCAAACTGGGAGCGGCCTCAGCGCCGCGCCCCGGTCTGGCGTGCCGGAGTTCCAAGGCCTTGCCAAGCAACCCGAGCGCCTCCTTCAACGAGGTCGGCGGCTTGGCGGTGAGAATCCCGTGCAGTTCCTGCGCGATCTGTTCGACATCGGCCACGCCCAGCGCCAACGCCATGCGTTTCACCGAGCCGTAGCCGTTGATCAACAGCGGATACCGGGCGCCTTTGCAGTTCTCGAAGAGCAACGCCTTGCCGCCGCCCGGGGATTTCATCTCGCGGTCGGCAAACTCGGTGATCTCCAGGACCGGGTCCACCGCGACGGCGATGCGTTTCAATTCGCCCGCTGATTCCAGCTGCGCCGCAAACTCACGCAATGAAGAGTAGGCCATGACTGGACCAATAGCACAACCGCCCGCCCAACGGCGAGCAACGGCGAATGTGGCCGTCAACGAGCCGCGGGCGGTTGACCAGCCGCGATGTCCACGAAGATGTTGCGCGCGGGGTCGTAGCTGAACAGCTCGGCCGTCGAAATCTTGAACATCCAGCCGTGCAACCGCAGTTTGCCGGCCAGCAGTTGCTTGGCCACGCAGGCATAGGTGTGCAGGTTTTCCAGTGCGAAGAGCACGTTCTCCTCGGCCGCGGCGGTGCTCTGCGCGCCTAGGTCGCCGAGGTGATGGTAACGTTCGGTGATGACCTGGCGGACGTTGCCGGCCACCTCGAGCCACTCGGTCAAATGCGGCATCGTCGAGGGCACCGGCGCATCCGCCAGCAACGCGTCCATGGCGCCGCATTGGGTGTGTCCGCAGACCACGATGTCGCCAACCTCGAGCACTTCGACGGCGAACTCGATGGCCGCGGCCGTGGAGTTGGTGCTGCCCACCGCCGTCGCGGGCGGGACAATGTTGCCCATGTTTTTGATGACAAACAATTCGCCCGGCTGGCTTTGGGTGATCAATTCGGCCAGGACCCGCGAATCAGCACAGGTGATGAAAAGCGTGTGCGGCTTCTGTCCCTGCTCCGCCAGATGGCGAAAGAGTTCCTGGTACTGCCCGAATTCTTCCCGTCGGAAACGATGAACACCATCAATGAGTTGTTGCATGCTCTCCTTTGTCGGGCTCCATGCGCAGCATCATGAGTGTGCATGATGCCGGTAACTGTTCGCGCCCTCAATACACCCGCGCCCAGAGCAACTTCAGGTACCGGCCTTCGGGGGAGTTCGACATGACCGGGTGATCCGCGCCCGCGCCTGTGCGGTCGAAAAACTGCAGCCGCCGGTTCTGGCGGTGAGCCGCAAGCGTCACGACGCGCTCGAATTCCTCCATGTTCCAGAGCCCCGAGCAGGAACAGGTGACGAACAATCCGCCCGGCTCGACCAGCGAGATCGCCAGCCGGTTAAGGTCTTCGTATTTGCGGCGACCCTCGAATTCCTCCTCGCGACCGTCGAGAAACTTCGGCGGATCGAGCACGAGCGCCTGCCATTTCTCGGCGTTCTGCATCATCTGGCGCGCATAGGCGAACGCATCGGCGTGAACCCACTTGATCCGGCTCTTCTGGTTCAGGTTCCCGTTCCGACGCGCCTGGGCGATGGCTTTCTCATCGAGATCAACCCCGGTCACCTCGCCCGGCTCGGCCAGCGTCGCCACGGTCACGGCAAACCCGCCCGTGTACGAACACAGATCCAGCACCCGCATTCCTGGCTGGACCAGTTTGGCGAACTTGAGTCGGTTCTCGCGCTGGTCACAGAAAAAGCCGGTCTTGTGCCCCGTCGAGAAATCCACCTCGAAACGCACGCCGTTCTCCGTGATCTTGACCGGCCGCAAGTTCGTCGCCGCCGCCTTGTCCTCGATCTCGACCACCTCCTGCTTCGTGCCCAGCTGCGCGTGCAACATCGGCAGCCAGACCGGCAGCCGTTGCGTCACCCCTTCGTGGGTGCTCACGACGCTCAACACATCGCCATACCGGTCCACCACCAACCCGCTGACGCCATCCCCGTCGGAATTCACGACCCGGTAAGCGTTGGTCTGCGCATCGAGCTTCAACAGCTTTAATCGCCAGTCCACTGCCCGTTCCAGCGCCGACGTGAAATAATCCTCCCCGACCGGCTCATCGCCATGCCGGAAAATGCGCAACGGAATTCGCGCCTTCGGATCGTAAACTCCCGACCCGAAATGTTTCCCCTCCTTGTCGTAGACCGACACCAGACTCCCCGCTTTCGCATCCGGCGAGGCGGTGCGGATCATCGCCGGGAAGATGGCCGGGTTGAACGTGATCGTGCGCAGCAACACCCAAGGCGTCGGCCAGCTCTCGCTCCCGTCTGGAACAGAACGCGCCGCCCTCATCCCTGCCCCTCCCCACTGGGCAGGTCCCAAGCAACATAGAAAAACAACAAATCCCGTTTCACGACCTCACCCTATCCGTTCCACAAACGAATTCCAAGCGCCACGCCAGAGTGAACTATTCTGGAACGATCGTTCCAAAATAGTTCACACCCTCAGTCACTTACCAACTGACCCCAGCGCTCACGGGACTGCGCCACAAACTCTCGATGCCGGCGCTCCACTGCCGGGCCGCGGTAATCCTTCGGCCACAGTCCACGCGGCAACAACGGGTCCAACGAGAACGCATGCTGGTAAGCGGACCGCTCCAACCGCAGCAGGCATCCCAATGCCATCGGGTCGACCGCCTTGTTCGCCTGATCGGGTGTGACCTTCGAGTTGTTCAGATATGTCCGGTGACGCTGATCGATGTCCTCCCAGTTCCACGCGGTTGCCACCACCTCGGCATGCGTGCACAGGAACAGCCGATCCGCCTCCAACCCACAGAAACACTCCGGCACCCCGCTGACTGTGATGATCTCCTCCAACATCTCCGTCAGCGGGTGCGGCCAGATCCACACGCTCCGCTGTAGCAGCCCAAGTCGCCGGTCCCGCAAAGCCCGCCACAAGGTCCGTCGCTCCGCTCGTCGCGATTCGGGGAGATCGTAAGTTACCGCTCGCCACCGTCCGTCCCACGATTTGTCCCATGCCACATCGGGCCGATACACTCCACTTCGCTGCCGTCCCGCAGCGCTGACCACGAACTGCGCCTGCTCACCCCCCAACCGCTGCGTGATCAACTCCTGTTTCGTCAGTTGACGGATCACTTGGTACGTATCACGGCTCGACTTCACGGTCCGATACCCGGCCAGCACCAAACCCACATCCCGCCGGGTGAAAACCTCAAAGGCATCCCCCAACATGGCCAGCAATTCGCCATAATCGATGCGGTATTTCATGCGGTTCGAATACCACATACCACCCCGCCCCGGCAAGCAGTTGCTGTGAACAACTGTGACACGATCATTCCACTGTTATTCACACCCAGCAGCATGCGCAGACGTCCTCAGCAAACGTGAATACAAGCCCTGGAAGGGTAAACACGAGTGCAACCCAACTTGAGTCCGCCAAGCTGGTGTGTACTGTTTTGGTACGATCGTTCCAGACTAGTTCACACCGGGGAAGGCTATTCCAGCAAGAGGCAGGCGGTGATGGCGGCGGTCCAGTGATAGTCGCGGATGCTGTCATATTTCTGGCGGAAA
>JBFZFE010000312.1:0-3432 GCA_041306525.1 Verrucomicrobiota bacterium
GCCGCCTTTGAGGATTTTGGCGGCGACGCGGTAGAGGACCATCTTGACGTCGCTGTTGCGCAACGGTGAGAGCGCCCGGTAAGCCGCTTGCCGGTACTGCTGCAACAGCTCGGCGGCTTTGGCTTTCACATCGTTCCGGGTGATGATCTCGCGAATCTGATTCGCCGTGGCGAGGTCAACATCGCGGGTCCAAGCGGCGCTGACGATCTCGCGCTCGGCGGGCGTGGCGTGTTCGTGAGCCAACGCGAGCATAATCGAGGGACGATGTTTGCGGATGTCATCAACATCACCAGTCTCGGTGAAATCCTGCATGTCGTCCTGCACCTGATAACCAATCCCGATGGCCTCGCTGTACGCGCGCAACGCGTTGTGCGTCGCCTCATCCGCATTGGCCAGGATGGCCCCGACGCGCAGCACGACTTCGAAGGAAGGCGCGGTCTTCGTGCGGAAGAACTCGATGACCTGTTCGCGGCTGAGTTGGGAGGGACGTTTCGTCCAGAGCAGTTCGCTGCCTTGCCCCAGACAAAGCTGGCAATGACCATCAGTGGCCAGCCGCAACATCTCGGCACGTTGCGCGGGTGGCGCGTCGCAATCGGCAATCAGCCGGTAACCGTACCCGAGCAGCAACAGGCTCGCGGTCAACGCCACCGGTATGCCGTGCTGGGTGTGGACGGTTTCCTCGCCATACCGGCAACCGTCGTCGTCTTGGACATCGTCATAGATCAGCGACGCCTTGTGGATGCTCTCGATGGCGATGCTGACGCGGCGGACCGCTTCCGGCCATGGGCCGGTGGGATCGCCGGCGAGCGCCCGGTAAATGCAGGCGGTCAGGAACGGACGCCAACGCTTGCCGGACTTGGCCAGCCAGTGCAGTGCGATGTTCTCGGTCTCGGTGTTGCCGGCCCGGAGCAACGCGCGCAGATCTTCCTCGCCGAACCAGGACTGGACTTCCTTGTGGACGACGTTCGTGTCGAGGCGTTGCGCCCAGCCTTGGGGCGACTTCGTGCGGACCGCTTCGCGCACCCAGCTCACGTCGGCGGGCGTGTCCTTGCAGCCGTTGCAGAGCAGGGGAACCGCGAGCCCGGCAATGGCGTTGGCGGTGGCGCGCGGGAAACTGCGCTCCAGCGCCTCCATGCAACTCACCCCGATTACGGCATCAATCTGGCCGGACTCGATCAACTGGCCAACGACCGAGGTCCCCTCCGCCACGAGCACGGTGTAACCAAGGTCCTCGGCTACCTCGCTCAACCCGCAAATGTGACAGCCGCCGCAGTGTTCGCAGAGCAACCCGATCTTGTCGAACTCCGCCCGGCAACTCTGACTGTTGCGCATGCAGGGCGGCAGCAGCAACGTCCGCCGCTCAAACGGAATCGTCGCGATGATCGGCGCCCACGCGGCGTTGTTGAGCAACACCATCATGAACTCGCGATACTTCGGGTCGTACTTCTCCGTCGCGACCAACGCGTCGGCTTGCGCTTCGAGTTCTTCGAGCAACAACGGCGGCACCAGGCCGGTCTCGGTGATGTGACGAGCGGCGCGTTCACGCATCGCGAGCCGGTCGGCTCCCTCGGGCGGAACCGGGAAGTGTTTGCCGCCTTTGTGGCCGTGCTCGACTTGTGGGAAATTCATGTCGCTGCTCATCCGTACGCCCCAAAACCAAAGAACCAGTTTCGTTTCGCGAACCGGTACATCCAGCTCTTCTCGCGAATCTCCGCGCCCGGCAAGTGATGATCCGGCAGCACCGGTAAGCGCTTCAGCTCCGCCAAACCCGTGCCGCGCCCGGTCACATCGCGCGCGCCCTGTTGCTCCATGAACGCCGCCAGCTCGGCCGGCTTTTCGAGGAACACGCAGCCGCGTGTCTCGGTCGTGGCGAGTTTGCGGAAATCGCGCAGGAACGCCGAGTCGCGCATCACCTCCATCAGGTTGCCGTCGGCGATGTTGTCGCGGGCAAACTGAATGGGCGGACACGGCTCGATGTCGCCGCGCGGGTTGATGTGATGGCTGATGCCGACCGCCGCCGGACAGAGCGCGCAGCCATCATGATCCCAGTAGGCGTCCACGATGATCGCCGGCACCCGGCAACGCGCATCCACCATGAACTGACGGAGCTTGATGATTTGCTCGCGGCTTAACGCCAATTCGGGACACGGATTCGGGCCTGACGGCCGGTAAATGTAGTACCAGACGTAGAGCGCACCGCGCCGCACGAGTTCGCGGATGTGTTGCTCGGAGACGACGTCGTCGAAGTTCGACTGGCAAACGCTCGTGGCCACGCCGGTAATGAGCCGGTGTTTCCGGCAAAGATCGAGACTGTCGAGCGTCCGCTTGAACACGCCGCGGCCGCCACGCCGTTCGTCGCTGACCTTTTCGAGGCCTTCGAGGCTGATCAGCGGCGTCACGTTGCCCAGCGCCCGCATCTTCGCGGCGATGGCATCAGTGATGACGGTGCCGTTGGTGAAGATCTGGAAATAGCAGTCCGGGAATTCCCCGAGCAAATCGAGGATGCCGGAATAGAGCAACGGTTCGCCGCCGAGAATGCCGAAGAAATAACTGCCGCGCGCCTTCGATTCGCGGATCACGCGCCGCAACGTGTCCGGCGCGATCTGCGCGCTCGGCTTCTGCGTGACCCAGCAGCCCTGGCAGCGCAGGTTGCAGTCGTTGGTCACCGAAATGATCATGAACGCCGGGATCGTCTCGCCGCGTTTGAGTCCGCGCTGGTAACGCTGGACCGCCCAGAGGCTTTTCCAGCCGAAGTTGTAGGCGAACTTGCCCAGCACACGGGGGGCGGGCTCGCGCAGGATGCGACTGGCCAACGACAACATCATGACAGGGAAGGGGGAGTTGACCGGGCGCGTCGAAACGCCTCGGCGCGTTGTTTGCGCTTGGCCAGCATCGCATCGAACGATTCCTCGGGCGCGCTGGGCGTCATCGCATCCAGCGGCGCGCCGCTAATGTGGCCGTGCGTGTACTTCGGGAAAATGATCGCCTTCTCGGGACAGGTCCGCGCACAGGCGGGACAGTTGTTCTTGCACTGCTGCGGGTGCGTGACGGTGACCTTGCCGGCGTTCATCTCGTAGACGCCGAACGGACAGAAGCTCAGGCACTGCATGCAATCGGTGCAGAGCGAATAATCAATGACCGGGAACCACGGCTGCCACTGCGTGCCTGCCGGTGGGTTGACCTCGGGCATCGCCTCGACCAACGGCGCCGCGTCGTTGCCGCGCAGACTCTGAATCTGCACCGTGGCCGGTAAGCTTGCCCCGCCGGCATGGAACAACCAGCGCACCGCGCGTTCGTGGCAGGCGACCACCCGCAGGCCGGGCAGCTGTGCCCATTCGGCCAATCGCGGATCTTGCCGTGCCGCCAGTTCACACAAATCTTCGACCACGACGCTGGCGTCGATCTTGGCCAGCGCGTCAGCCGGTAACTTCT
>JBFZFE010000313.1:0-3845 GCA_041306525.1 Verrucomicrobiota bacterium
CAATCATGCCCCGCAGACCGTTTAGAAAATCGAAGGGACCCAAACCGTCACCGAAGATCGAAGGCTTACCGGCCGCCGATTGGGATCCAGAGGCCGAGGCCAAGCAAATGGCCGAGCAAGCGGCTGCTGCCGCCGCGGCCGCCGCAGTTGCCACCAATAGCCATCCATCCACCGAGATATCGGCGGTGGGGACCGACCCCAACAGCCCGGCAGCTGATACCGCAATGGCCACCACCTCAGCACCTCTGCCGCCCGGCGAGACGATGAATCTGAGCGATCTCCAGGCACTGGCGATTGACGCCTTGCAGAAGAAAGCCCGTGATTTCGGCGTGGAAGTCGTGGCCACCCTGAAACGACATGAGATCATTTTTGAAATCCTGAAAAAGAACGCCTCCCGCAACGGTGTGATGTTTGGCGAAGGTGTGTTGGAGATCCTGCCGGATGGGTTCGGCTTCCTGCGTTCCCCCGCCTACAACTATCTCCCCTGCCCTGAAGACATCTACGTTTCGCCCTCGCAGATTCGCCGCTTCGAACTGCAGACCGGTGACAACGTGTCGGGCCAGGTGCGACCGCCGAAGGACAAGGAGCGCTTCTTCGCGCTGCTCAAGGTGGAAGCAGTCAACCAAGTCAACCCGGACAAGGCGAAGGAAAAGGTGATGTTCGACAACCTCACCCCCTACTTCCCGACCCGCCGGTTCATTCTCGAAATCGCCGCCGAGGAAATCAACACGCGCGTGCTCGACCTGTTCTGCCCGATCGGCATGGGCCAACGCGGCCTGATCGTCGCACCGCCGCGCACCGGCAAGACCATCCTGCTACAGAAAATCGCCGCTTCGATCCTGAAGAACAACCCGGAGTGTGTTCTGATCGTGCTGCTGATTGACGAGCGCCCCGAGGAAGTCACCGACTTCAAACGCACGGTCAACGCCGAGGTGGTCAGCTCGACCTTCGACGAACCGCCCGAGCGCCACGCACAGGTTGCCGAGATGGTGCTGGAGAAGGCCAAGCGGTTGGTCGAGCACAAGAAAGACGTCGTCATCCTGCTGGACTCCATCACGCGGCTGGCCCGGGCCTACAACACACTGGCGCCGCACAGCGGCAAAATATTGTCGGGCGGCGTGGACGCCAACGCTCTGCACAAGCCGAAGCGCTTTTTCGGCGCGGCACGCAACGTCGAGGAAGGCGGCTCGTTGACCATCATGGCCACAGCCCTGATCGATACCGGCTCGCGGATGGACGAAGTCATTTTTGAGGAGTTCAAGGGCACCGGCAACATGGAACTCTCGCTCGACCGTCACCTCGTGGACAAACGCATCTTCCCGGCGATCAACATCGAGAAAAGCGGCACCCGCAAAGAGGAACTGCTTTATCATCCTGACGAACTGAACCGCATCTATGTCCTGCGCAAGGCGCTCAGCGGCGTGCCGCCCGTGGAAGCGATGGAGTTGATTGTCGAAAAACTCAAGAAGACGAAGACCAACGCCGAGTTCCTCCTCTCGATGAAATTCTAGAGCAAGCTCCCTCGAACCGAGGAAAGAACAAACCCTCCCCCGCGCTTCCGCGTGGGGGAGGGTTTTCTCATCTGCGGCTTCCGCGTCCCGTGGGGATGGCACCGGTCAACGGCAGCCGGGCTAGGGCATGCAATACGGTGAGGTTACTGCGCAGAGGCCTAGGGTAGGTGCGCATTGAACCAGAGAGAGTACTGCAATTGCATGCACCATTATGCTCCCGTTGATGATGCCATCTCCACGAATCACAGAACGTGCGCGGCTGGCGCCTAACGCATCAGCCACAGCATTACCGCGGTTGTCACCGCGATGATCACGAACACAAACGACAACACACCCAACCCGCTCTCATCTTTCATTTTTCCACGTAGCTCCGCGTCGTTCATAATCTTTCGCGGGCATTTGTACGCGAGAACCCGGAAACTGCGCAATCAGGGGAGCCCCTGATTTTTTTGTAGGGGATTCCCCTACAAACTCCAAATTCCCCACCCGGACACTTGCATCCTGCCGGGGCTTCGCGCATCATGCTTTCATGCATTTTTGGCCTGTAATCTGTCTTTTTCTCCTGCTCACCGTGCCGCTGCGGGCCGCCAACAGCCGCGTTGTGATTGTGCACGAACCCGGGGTCGTTGAGCGTTTTGTTGCCGATCCCGCCAAGGTGGGCTGGATGGTGAGCGCCGGTATGGAGGCGCTTGCCGGCACCAATGATGCCCGCGCTGCCTGGGGCCGGTTCTGTTCCAGCAGCGACATCGTCGGCATCAAGATCAACACGCAAGGAGCGCCGCTGCATGGCACGCACCGGGCCGTTGTCGACGCCATCGCCGCGGGCCTGCGCGCGGCCGGCCTGCCCGCCACCAACATCTGGGTCTTCGACCGCGATCTGGTGAAGATGCGGGCCCGGGGCTTCGCCGCTGCCACTGCCACGCAGGAGGTGGCGTTGACGGGGCCGGCTGCTTTCGATGCGACCGTGTTTTATGACAACCGCTTGGCCGGTCGGCTGATCTGGGGCGACTTGCTCTTTGGCAGGCCCGGCGAAGAACTCAGCACCCGTTCCCATCTGCCCAAACTGCTGACCCAGCGCCTCAGCAAGCTGATCAATGTCCCGGCGCTTCAGGACCACGAAGCCAGCGGGCTGGCCGGCTGTCTCTACAATCTCTCCCTGGGGCTCGTCGACAACACGCGCCGTTTCGAGGGCGGCCGCAGTGATGCCGCCATTGCCGAAATCTGCGCCCTGCCGGCCATTCGCGGCAAAGCGGTCCTGCACATTGTCGATGGCTTGGTGGGCGGCTTTGCGGGGGGACCCAGTTTCAAGCCGCAGTTTGGCTGGCAATACAACCGATTGCTCTTCAGCACGGACCCGGTGGCGCTGGACACGCTGTGTCTTGAGCAAATCGAACAACAACGTCGTGCGGCCAACGTCCCCGCCATCGCCCAGCGCTCTCATCACGTTGCGCTCGCCGCCCGGCTGGGGCTCGGGGTGAATCACCGCGACAAGATGGACGTGGTCGAGCTTGCCGGCTCAGGCGACGCGCGCAAAGACGACAAGAAATAGCAGCGTCAATCCGCAAAGCAGAACCGCGGCGTTGAGCTGCACGCTGAGACGATGCAACGACTTCCACTCCTCATCCGCTGCGGGGTCCGGCAGCTGGCCGCTCCCAATCGCCGGGGATCGCAACTCCCGCAACACCGTCATGCGGGGCACCACCGCCTGCCGCAGCCACAAGTTCGTCCCGCCCATTGCCGCCAGCAGCAACAGGCTGAGCAAAGCGGGCCACTTCCCGAAGGCGTGTTCTGCCAGCAACCAGCCAACACACAAAATCCCCGCTGCCGCACAGATGATCCCCACAAGATAGTAACGGGGAAACAGGGCCCGTTGCAGCTTGGCCGCATCATTCTCTGACAACACCCGGAAGATCGTCGGCGCCACCACGAAGCTGAAGAAAATCACGCTCCCCAGCCACACCGATAACGTCAGCAAATAACACCATCGCACCATCTGAATCATGGCGGCAACCTACCAGCAGCCCCAGCAACCGACAATCTCCTTTACATCCCCTGCGCGCCCGGTAACGTTCTCGCATGATCTCCTTCGGCATCCTTGGCAGCGGCTCCATCGTTCGCAAATACGCCGAGGCATTTCGTCTGGCTCGCGACATCCAACTTGTCGCCCTCGCCAGCCGTGATCCCGCGCGGGCCCGCGCCACCGCGGCGCAGTGCGGGATTCCGCACGCACACACCGGTTACGAATCGCTGCTCGCGGCGGCTGATGTCGATGTGGTGATCAACGCGCTCCACAATGGTCTGCATTGCGAATGGACCTGCCGCGCCCTCGCAGCC
>JBFZFE010000314.1:0-12795 GCA_041306525.1 Verrucomicrobiota bacterium
CGGGATAAGCGGCGCGCACCTTGTTGACGTAGTCGGGGCCATGCTCGGGCTTGGGGCGTTTGGCGCCGAGGAACGGCGGGTTACCGATGATGACGTCGGCCTTGGGCCAATCGGTGAACAGGGCGTCGGCGGCGCGGAAATTGGCGTCGAGGTTGTCGAGCGGCAGGGCGCGCTCGGTGATGTGGAGTTCGTCAATCGCCAGTTTGCGCGCAATCATCATCGTGACCTTGGCGATCTCGACGGCGAACGGGAGGATGTCTAGTCCGTAAAAGTTGGCGGCGCTGAGGAAACTGAGCTGGCGTTGCTCGGGCTCGGCGCGGCTGGGGAACTCGGTGTCGATGCGCTCGATGAGGCGGGCTTCGAGGCGTTTGAGTTCCCGGTAAGCGATGTAGAGGAAGTTGCCGGAGCCGCAGGCGGGATCGAGCACGCGGAAGTTGTGGAGGCGTTCGCGCAATTCGCCCAGACGCTTGATCGTCTTGGCCGACTCGATCTGGTCGCGCCACGGCTCGACAATGGTCGGGCCAACGATCTTCATGATGTCAGTCGGGCTGGTGTAATGCGCGCCGTAAGCGTGGCGTTCACCGGTGCCGAGCGAGTGCTGGAACAGCGTGCCGAAGATTTCGGGTTGGACCTTCGACCAGTCGGATTTGGCCGTCTCGCGGAGCAGGACCAATTCGGTGTCGGTGAGTTCCAACCGGGCGGGTTGAGCGAACAGGCCGCCGTTGAAGTAGGCGACGCCCTTGTACCGGCCACCGGTGGGCGTCTCGCGCGCGTTCATCGCGGCGAACAGGCCGCCGAGCAGATCATAGGTGTCAGCGGGCTTGACGCAGTCGTCGAGCAGACCGGCCACGAAGTATTTCGGCAGCAGATCAATGTCCTCGGCAAACAGGGCGACCAACATCTGGAGGACGAAGCGTTGCGCGAGGGCGGGCTCGATGCCGCGTTTGGTGAGCCGGTTGAAACAGGTGGCCAGTTTGTCGGCGGCGGCGCGGGTGACGGCTTCGCGGTCGAGGCCGAACCGCGGTGCCGGCGCGCCCGGGGCAAGGAATGCGAGCGGACCCCAGCGCTGCGGCAATTCGGCGAGCGTGACGGTGTCCTTGGGCGTGTCCACGTCGGTCTCGAAGTCGTAGACGCGGAACTCATCGAAGTTGCAGAGCAGGACGTAACGCGGCCGGTTGGGAACGCAACGCCACCAATAATCGCGGGCCTGCGGGAAATGCTTCTGGAGCGGTTCGCCCCGTTTCTTCATCTCGACGAGCACGACCGGTTTCCAGACGAAATCGGCAAAGGCGGTGCCGCCGCCGTCCTCGTGGGATTTGCGGACGCGGAACTCGTATTGGCCGCCGACATCGAGGGCACCGGGCTGGCCAAAGGCGCGCAGCAGGTGATCCAAGAAGATGTGGGCCTGGCCCTTTTCGTCGCCGGTCACGTGTTTGCCGCACCACGCCACGAAGTCGGCCAATCGTTGCTCGTCTGCCATAAGGCTCGTGAGTATGCCCCACCCCGCCCGGCAGGAGCAAGGGCGAAGGCAAACGTTGAAAGGCGGAAACCGGAAACCGGAAACGGGAAACCGGGGACATCTCAGCCTCGCCGTGGCTCTGTGGCTTTGCGGGCTCTGTGAGAGGCTTCTAAAATGATGAAACCGGAAAGGATGGAAACCGGGACGGCCCGCCTCGCCGTGGCTCGGCGTGCTCTGTGGCTCTGTGGTGAAAACCTGGACGGCGCAACGATTACGAGGCGGTGTCGTCGTCTTCCACGCGCTCGATGTTGGCGCCAAGATCACGAAGCTTCTGATCAATGTGCTCGTAGCCGCGGTCGAGGTGATAAATGCGCTTGATGTCCGTTTCTCCTTCGGCTGCCAAGCCGGCCAGAATGAGCCCCGCACTCGCCCGCAGATCGCTGGCCATGACCGGCGCACCACTCAGGTGGTCAACACCCTTGATGATGGCGGTGCTGCTCTCGATGGCGACATCTGCCCCCAGACGCGCCAGCTCGCTGATATGCATGAAACGGTTCGGATAGATCTTCTCAGTCACGACCGAGATACCGGACGTCACACTCATCATGGCACACATCTGCGCCTGCATGTCGGTCGGGAACCCGGGATACGGCATGGTGGTGATTTCCAACGGACGACGCGTCGCGCTGCCAAACACGCGGATTGTCCCGTTGGTCCGCTGCACCGTGATACCGGCTTCCTCCAACTTGTCGCGCACCGCCCCGAGATGGGAAGCGCAAGCGTTCTTGATTTCGATATCGCCGCCCGTCAGGGCTGCGGCCACCATAAAGGTGCCGGCTTCGATCCGGTCCGGGATGACCGCATGGTCTGTCCCGTGCAATTCCGTCACGCCCTCAACTTCCAACGTTGGCCCACCGGCTCCCTTGATATGTGCGCCCATTTTGTTCAAGAAGATGGCGAGATCCTCGATCTCAGGCTCGCATGCGGCGCACTCGATGATGGTGGTGCCTTTCGCCAGAACCGCCGCCATCAGGATGTTGGCCGTGCCGGTCACGGTGGAGCCGAAGCGCCCTCCCATGAATACATCCGTGCCGACGAGTTCATTGCAGCGGGCGTGAACATAGCCGTTCTCCATCACCACCTCAGCACCCAGGCGAGTCAGGCCCTTGATGTGCTGGTCGATGGGACGGTTACCGATCACGCAGCCGCCCGGCATCGAAACTTTACAGTTGTGCAGGCGTGCGAGCAGCGGGCCGAGCAAACAAACCGAGGCGCGCATTTTGCGCACCAGATCGTAGGGCGCCACACCAAGCGGGCTGACGGCTTCAATCTCGATTACCCCGGCGCGACGGTCATGCCGCACTTGGACGCCGAGCCACTTCAGGATGGAGCACATCGTGCGCACGTCGGCCAGATCAGGCACGTTGCGAATCGTGCATTTGTCACGAGTTAGAATGGATGCCGCCAGGATTGGCAGACAAGCGTTCTTCGAACCACTCACGCGCACCACGCCCTTGAGCGGGGTGCCCCCACTGATAATCAGTTTCTCCAACGGCATTTCGGCCTCCTTGTTTAACTGCCATTGCTCGTCTTCGCTGCGCTCAGGCGCACACGTAGTCCCCACTACGCTGACGAAGCTCGAACAACCATCACGCGCTCGTGTCCCTGCAAATCCTTGACAACCTCATCCACGGTATAGCCGCGCGCTTGACACAAACTCTCTACCGCCGGACGCTGGCCAGCACCGAGTTCGAGGCAAAGAATGCCTGTTGGAGGCAAATACCGGCGCGCATCGTCGAGGATGCGCTGGTAGAATTTGAGCCCGTCCTCACCCGCAACCAAAGCCTGCGCTGGCTCAAAATCTCGTACCTCCTTGGGCAGCTTCGCCCAGTCCCCACTGGCGATGTATGGCGGGTTTGAGACAATCGCGTCCACCATCAAGCTGTCGGGCAATGCGCTTAACAAATCGCCCTGCAAAAAGCGAATACTTTTTTCGACTTGGTGCGTTTTGGCATTGCCGGCGGCCAGTTCCAGCACATCGACGCTGGCGTCGGTTGCGATGATCTCAGTATCAGCCGGCAGGCGCTTTGCGAGAGCCACGGCAATGCAGCCGCTGCCGGTGCAGAGGTCAACCACTCGTTTCGCCTGTGCCAATCGCTGGAGTGCTGTCTCGACAAGCAATTCGGTCTCCGGCCGTGGAATCAGGACACGCGAGTCCACATGAAACTTCAGGCCGCAGAATTCCGCCTCACCAGTGATGTATTGCAGCGGTTCACCTGTCACGCGCCGCTTGACCATTTCACGCAGACGAGCCAGCGTCGGTTCATCGAGTTCGCGCTCGAAATCCAGATACAGCTGCAAGCGCTTCTTCTGCAGCAAATGCGCCAGCATCAATTCAATCGTCAGACGCGGCGACTCTATCCCCTGCTTCTCAAAATACGGAGTCGTTCGGTTGATGACTTCGAGGATGCGCACGCCGATCTTTTATCAGGCAGCATCCGCCACGGCGAGCCGTTTCCGGTAGTCGTCGTCCATCAACGAACTGAGGAGATCCTCGAGGTCCCCTTCCACAATGGCCGGTAAGTTCTGGATGGTCAGGTTGATCCGGTGGTCCGTGACGCGGTTCTGCGGGTAGTTGTAGGTGCGAATTTTTTCACTGCGTTCACCCGTGCCGACTTGGGTGCGGCGGTTCGCGCTCATCTTCTCGGCTTCTTCTTCCTGCTTGTGAGCGAGCAACCGGGAGCGCAGGACGCGCAAGGCTTTGACTTTGTTCTTCAGCTGACTGCGCTCGTCGGCGCAGCGCACAACGACACCGGTCGGCTTGTGAACAATCCGCACCGCGCTGTCGGTCGTGTTGACGCCCTGTCCACCAGGGCCACCGGCACGGCAGACACTGATATCCAAGTCTTCCGGCCGAATTTGCAGATCGACTTCCTCGGCCTCCGGCAACACAGCAACCGTTGCCGTCGAAGTGTGAATCCGTCCCTGGGCCTCCGTTGCGGGCACACGTTGAACGCGATGCACGCCGCTCTCGTACCGCATCTTCTTGTACACATCCTGACCGATCAGCGAAAAAACGATTTCCTTGAACCCACCGCGCTCGCTCGGGCTGGTATCCATCACTTCCACTTTCCAGCCTTGCGTGTCGGCAAACCGGCTGTACATCCGAAACAGATCGCCGGCAAAAATGGCGGCTTCATCGCCACCCGTTCCGCCGCGAATTTCGATGATGGTGTTGCGGGAATCATTCGGATCGGGCGGCACAAGCCCGAGCTGAACCTCGCGCGACACGGCCTTCAGCTCCTTGCGCAACTCATCCAGCTCGGCTTTGGCCAGTTCGGCCAGTTCCAAGTCGGCACCGGCAACCAACTGTTCGTTCTCGGCAATCTGGCTTTGCAGGGAGCGCCACCGGTCGGCGTCGCTCAGCAATTTGCGGAAACGCTGCAACTCGCGAGCCAGATCGCCGGCTCGCCGCTGGTCGGAGAAGACGGCAGGATTTGAAAGCTCCGCCTCCAATTCCGCCGCACGGTGGCGATACCGGTCAAGGTTGGGCAGTGCGGTCATGGTACAAAAAAAGATTCGTCCTGAACGAATCCAGGACGAATCTTCTGAAAAAACCAGCTACTTGAGCTTGGCGTAACGCTTCTGGAACCGCTCCACACGACCAGCTGTATCAACGTACTTCTGAGTACCGGTGAAGAATGGATGACACTTCGAGCAGATGCCGATGCGCATGTCCTTCTGCGTTGAACGAGTCTTGATGATGGTGCCGCACGCGCAGTGAATGACGGCGTCAACGTACTGAGGATGAATCTTGTCTTTCATGATTAAAGGGCGCGTGAAAGTAGCCAAAGCCGTTCCACGATGCAAGTGCGTTTTTCCATTACTCGTGCTTCTTCAGAACGAGCGTGGCGTTGTGGCCGCCGAAACCAAAGGAATTATTGATACAAGCATCCACTTTGAGTTCACGGGCCCGGTTGGGCACGCAGTCCAGGTCGCACTCAGGATCCGGCGTTTCGTAGTTGATGGTCGGGGGAACAATGCCATCGCGGATGGCCAGCAAACAGGCGGCAGTCTCAACGGCACCGGAGGCGCCGAGGAGGTGACCGGTCATGGACTTGGTGGCGCTGACGGCAAGTTTCCTGGCGTGTTCGCCAAAGACCTTCTTGATGGCCTGGGTTTCACAGCGGTCCCCCAAGCCTGTCGAGGTGGCATGGGCGTTGACATGCTGGATCTGGTCGGTGTTGAGCTTGGCATGGCGCAGCGCCATGGCCATGGCGCGTTGCGCGCCCTCCCCTTCAGGAGCAGGAGCGCTCATGTGATAGGCGTCGCCGGTGATTCCGTAGCCGGCAAGTTCAGCATAGATGCGGGCACCACGGCGGCGGGCGTGCTCAAGGGATTCAAGAATGCAGACGCCTGCTCCCTCCCCCATCACGAAGCCATCGCGATTCTTGTCAAAAGGACGGCTGGCCAGTTGCGGTTCGTGATTGCGGGTACTCAGCGCCCGCATCGCACAGAAACCGGCATAGCCCATCGGCGTGATGGCGGCTTCGGTGCCACCCGCAATCATGACATCGGCATCGTTATGGATGATGGCCCGTGCCGCTTCACCAAGCGAGTGCGTAGCGGTGGCGCAGGCCGAGACGACGGCGAGATTGGGGCCTTTGGCCCCGAGAAGCATTGAGACGTAGCCGCTGGCCATGTCCACAATCAGCATCGGGATCATGAACGGAGAGACGCGGGAAGGGCCTTTGGTGAGCAACGCGCCGACTTGGTCCACGATTGTCTCCATGCCGCCAATGCCGGAACCGATGATAACACCCACCCGGGAGAGGTCCTGCTTGGCCAGATCCAAGCCACTGTCAGCGACAGCCTTCTTGGCGGCAACAGCGGCAAACTGAACAAAGCGATCGGTGCGCCGCACGTCCTTGGGCGGCATGAACTCTGCGGGCTTGAAATCAGTGACTTCGCCACCGATTTTGCAGTCATACTTCGCAGTATCAAAACGGGTGACCATGCCAATGCCGCTCTTCCCGGCAAGGAGGTTCTGCCAGAAGGTCTCCAAGTCGTTGCCGAGCGGGGAAACCAGTCCCATACCGGTAATGACAACGCGTCGTTCGCTCATAGGTGGGTTAATGCCGATCCCTGTTTAGTGAAATGGGGCATAAAGCGGTTATTCTCACTTTATGCCCCAAAACTCGCGTTTAGCGCGACGACTCGGGGTTACTTATCGCCGCGATCTTCAATGTACTTGATCACGTCGCCGACGGTCTGGAGCTTCTCCGCATCTTCGTCGGGGATTTCCGCGCCGAATTCTTCCTCGAATGCCATGACCAATTCCACGGTGTCCAACGAATCGGCGCCGAGGTCTTCAATGAACTTCGCCTCGGGGGTCACTTGGTCGGCATTCACGCCAAGCTGTTCCACGATAATTTCCTTCACGCGATCTTGTACTGATTTCTCTGCCATTTTGTTTTCCTCCTGAATGGGTTGCCTCTTTACGCAAACACCGTCGTGGTGTCAAAACCTTCTTTGCGTTTTCCGTTTCTTCAGATCCGCAGACTGCCGTCAACACAGATGACTTGCCCGGTCACGTAACTCGACAGCGGCCCCGCCAAGTACAACACGGTGTTGGCCACGTCCTCCGGTTGCCCCAGTCTCCCCAGACCAATGTAATCGGTCTGCATCTTTTTCTGCTCTTCCGTGAGCTTGTCCGTCATTGCCGTCTGGATAAACCCAGGAGCAACCGCGTTCGCACGGATGCCCCGCTTGGCGTATTCCTTGGCAATGGTTTTCGTCAGGCCAATCATGCCAGCCTTGGAAGCCGAGTAGTTGGCCTGCCCGGGATTGCCCATCACGCCGACAATCGACGCGATGTTCACGATGGCGCCGCCCTTTTGCTTCATCATGGCGGGAACCAGCGATTTGCTGAACAGGAAAGCGCCCTTGAGGTTCACATCGAGCACCAAGTCCCAATCCTGTTCGCTCATCCGCAACAGCAGGCCGTCGCGCGTGATCCCGGCATTGTTGACCAGAATGTCCACGCGACCGAAGTCGGTCACGATCTGCCCGCAAACTTCCGCCACCTGCTTGCCGTCGGTGACATTGACCGCATAGGCGCGCGCTTTTGTGCCTTTGCTCTCCAGATCCGCGGCCAGCTTCTGCGCCGTCTCCAACATCACGTCGCACACTGCGATTGCCGCGCCTTCACCCGCCAGCTTGCGCGCGATGGCTTCACCAATCCCGCGACCACCGCCAGTCACTACTGCCACTTGATTTTCCAATAGCCGTTGCATGGGCGCCTTCTAAACCAGACTGCTTACCGGGTTGTCAACTTTATATTCGCAGATGGGCGACCGTCGCCTCCAGCGACGCGGCATCGCAGACATTCAACATCTCGACATCCTTGCTGATGCGTTTCATCAACCCTGTCAGCACGTTACCGGGCCCCAGCTCAATGAAGCGCGTGAACCCTTGGGCCACCAGCCATTGCATCGACTCCGTCCAACGGACCGTGGAAGTCACCTGCCGAACCAACAAATCCTGGATTGCCGGCAGGCTGGCTGCCGGTTGCGCGGACACGTTATGCACCACCGTGACCTTCGGCGCGGCCAGCGGAACACTTGCCAGCATTGCCGCCAGCTTCTGTTGGGCTTGCCCCATTAACCGCGAATGATAAGCACCCGCCACCTGCAACGGAATCGCCTTCCTTGCCCCCTTTGCCTTTGCCAACTCGACTGCTTTCGCAATCTTCTCCTTCTCCCCCGAGATCACGATCTGACCGGGCGAATTCAGGTTGGCAATATCAACATCTGCCTCCCGGCACACCTCAACCAGTATTGGCTCCTCCATCCCGATGATGGATGCCATCGAACCCGTCGTCGAATCGCAAGCCTCCTGCATGAATTGTCCCCGCGCCTGAACCAGTCTCAATCCATCTTCAAAGCTCAAGCTGCCGGCCGCCGCCAATGCCGTGAATTCACCGAGCGACAACCCGGCAACCGCCTCGAACTGTAGTTCAGGAACTTTTGCTCGCAACGCTTCGAAACAGACCAAACTCGCGACAAAGATGCCAGGCTGGGCATTGTCCGTCTTGGTCAGCACATCCGCCGGACCATCAAAACAGATCGTCCTCAAATCGCGGGCCAACACCTGGTTGGCTTGCTCGAACAGCGATCCCCCCAGATCACGTCCCATCCCAACGGTTTGGCTTCCTTGGCCGGCAAAAAGCAGGGCAGTTTTCTTCATATTGATTCCTTATCAAGAGTTCTGATTCAGGGAGAGCTTAGCTGACCTCAGCCCGGGCTTCGGCAGCCAATGGGGTGCTGAGGTAACGCTCTCCCGTCGACGGGGCAATGGTAATGATCTGTTTGCCAGCATTCTCTGGTCGTCTGGCGTATTCAATTGCTGCCCAGACATTAGCACCGGTCGAGATACCACAGAGGATCCCCTCCTCTTTCGCCAACCGCCGCGCCATCGTGAAGGAGTCGTCGTTCGAAACCCGAATCACCTCATCAACGAGTTCTCGATCCAGCACTTGCGGAACGAACCCCGCGCCGATGCCTTGGATTTTGTGAGGTCCCGGCTTACCGCCGCCCAGAACGGGCGAATCTGCCGGTTCAACCGCCACGCAACGGAAGCCCGGTTTACGCTTCTTCAGTACGCTCCCCACCCCGGTAATCGTCCCGCCTGTGCCCACACCTGCCACGATTGCGTCAGCACGTCCCTCAGTATCCTCCCAGATCTCCTCGGCGGTCGTCTGGCGGTGAATTTCGGGATTGGCAGGATTCTGGAATTGCTGGGGCACGATCGAATCCTTGGTGGACCGGTGAAGTTCCTCTGCCTTCCGGATTGCTCCCGGCATCCCTTCTGGCCCCGGAGTCAGCACCAACTCCGCCCCGAGCATCCGTAACAAGACGCGCCGTTCGATGCTCATGGTTTCCGGCATGGTCAAAATCAGCCGGTACCCTTTTGCGGCACACACGAAGGCCAAGGCGATACCGGTGTTGCCCGAGGTGGGCTCGATGACGGTGGTGCCGGGACCAATCTTGCCTTCGCGTTCTGCTGCCTCGATCATGGCCACGCCAATGCGATCCTTCACAGAACTCAGTGGGTTGAAAAATTCACACTTGAGCAGAACCTCAGCGCAAATCCCCTTCGTCACTTTGTTCAAACGAACAAGCGGAGTGCGACCGATTGTCTTCGTAATATCTTCGTAAATTCGTCCCATACGGCTCCTTAAAGCGCCGAAAGTACTAAGCCACAGGATTCCCAAAGGCAAGTTCGGCTCAGACAAAAAAAGATTCAGGAGTTGCGTGCCAAGGAGGTGGGGGTGGGGAACCCCTCTGAAGAACACGCAAACTCCTGAATCAAGTGCGGCACAAGGTATAATCCGCTCCGGAGTTTTGCAAGCGGAAATTTCCGGCGCTCAGCCACCCGCCACCGGGAGGATGACTTCGAGCCGGTCGCCTTGGCTCAAGAACACCACCCCCACCTGCCCACGCGGCACAACCTGACCGTTGTGCTCGACAACCACCTGTGTCGGTTTCCAGCCGTTCCGCTCGATGAACTGTCCAACGCTGCAAGGCAGCGCCACAGCGAACGGCTTGCCATTAACGAGGATCTGAGCGTTCATTCAGTGCGCCATCCCAGTCTTTCCAGACAGGGTCATAACCCATAAGTTCCAGCATATTAGATACTTCTACTGCTGATCTGTTGTCGGCAATTTCGAATTGCTGGGTTGCATATTCGCCTTCGGAGTTGATGCGTCGCCCACCCTTGGTGATATGCAGTTCGTCTTTCCCCTGCTGCGTGTAACCACCGGGTTCAGTGTGACTGCCAGCACTCATCATCGTCACCCCCAACGGGATGAGCCCGTCCCGCAGTTTGGCGCGTTCGCGAGTGCTCAGAACAATGCCAATCTCCGGGAACGCGAGTCGAAGCGCGCAGACAAACTGGACCAAGTCCCGCTCACTGACGTTCACCAGCGGATTGAACTCACCAGCCGCCGGCCGCAAACGAGGAATACTTACCGTCACCTGTGACCGCCAACAGCGCTTGAGCAGATATCGAGCATGCGCGGCCAGGGAAATTGCCTCCGCTCGCCATGGCGCCAAACCAAGCAGCGCGCCAATCCCGATCCGCTTGAAACCGGCGGCGTAAGCGCGTTCGGGAGTCTCCAGGCGCCAATCGAAGTCTGTCTTCGGCCCACCTGTATGCATTTCAGCATAGACCTGCCGATTATAGGTCTCCTGGTAAATCACGAGACCTTCCGCACCTGCCGTCACAAGTGGCTCGTAATCCAACGTTTCCATCGGCCCGACTTCCAGCGAGATACTCGGCCATTCAGCCCGCAACGCCGTGATGCAGTCCTGAAGATAACTGCCCGACACGAAATGCGGATGTTCCCCAGCCACCAATAATATATGGCGGAAGCCTTCTGCCTGAAGGTACCGGGCTTCGGTGCTCACCTGCTGAGGTGTCAGCGTTACCCGCAGGATTGGGTTATCGCGTGAGAAGCCGCAGTACTTGCAGATGTTGATGCATTCATTACTGAGATAAACGGGGGCGAAGAGGCGAATCGCACGGCCAAAGTGTTTGAGCGTCAACTCCCGCGACCGCGCCGCCATCCGCTCCAGCCATACCGGCTGGGCGGCGGCCGGTGAGATTAAAGCGGCGAAATCCTCCAGACGCATCCCCCGCTCCCCACTCCGCGCCAGCGCCTGCTCGACCTCGGCTGGGCCAGCGGCCATGGCAAGCGTCGACAAGCCATTGATCGGCAAGGCGTTGAAATCCGTGACAAAACTCATTTTTCGTCCAGAAAGCCAGTCAGCGGACTCGTGGCAATTGCTTCCCGTTGCTTGGGCGCCAGACCAACCTCGTAAGCGACCCGACCGGCTTCGACCGCTGACTTGAATGCTTGCGCCATTCGTACCGGGTCAGCGGCGACGGCGACCGCCGTGTTGACCAAAACGGCGTCGGCGCCGATCTCCAAAGCCAGCGCGGCATGCGACGGCGCTCCCAGACCAGCGTCCACCACGACGGGCACGGTCGCTTGTTCGATGATGATCTCGATGTTGGCCCGGGTTTCGAGCCCCCGCGCGCTGCCAATCGGCGAGCCCAGAGGCATGACAGTTGCGCAACCGGCATCTTCAAGCCGTTTCGCGAGCACCGGGTCGGCATTGATGTACGGCAGGACGGTGAAACCTTCCTTCACCAGCACCTCGGCCGCCTTGAGTGTCTCGATGGGGTCGGGCAGCAGGTAACGGGGATCAGGATGAATTTCGAGTTTGAGCCAGTTCGACCCGGTAGCCTCCCTGCCCAGGCGCGCCAGCCGGCAAGCCTCCTCAGCGGTACGGGCACCACTGGTGTTCGGAAGCAGAAGGTATTTCTGCGAATCAACGAAGGTCAGGATGTTGGCAAACTTGTCTTGCGAGCCGGTCAGGTCGGCGCGCCGAAGGGCAACGGTCACCAGTTCAGTGCCGCTGGCAGCCAAAGCCGCCGCCATCAACTCACCGGAGGCAAACTTGCCGGTACCCATGATCAGCCGGGAAGTGAACTCCCGGCCTGCGATGCGCAATTTCTGCATGTTGCTCAATTCTGTGGCGGCTGGTTGGTCGGAGAACCTGTCCATTGTCCCCGAAGCATCAAGTACCCGCGGTTGCCGCCCACGGCGTCCGCTTTGTCGGTTTGTTTCCATTCCTCGACCTTCTTGACCCAGAGCTGCTTCTTGACGAGGCGAATCTGGGCGCGCAGGTCATCCAAGTTGTGCAAACGTCGCTCCAATCCCTCTTTCTCCTTTTCCAAAGTCACCTTCTGGGCTTGGAGAGCGGACTTCTGGTTCTGAACGGCCCGGAGTTCCTCCTCCGTCGCCTCGTTTTGCGCCTTCAGTTGCGAAAACTGACGCTGGACATGAGTCAATTCATTCGAAACCGCCCCGAGTTGGATCAACAGGCGCATCCGTTCCCGGTCCAGCGAATCGGATTTGGCTTCCTCGGCTTGGAGCGACTCAGAGGTTTGTGCCAGTTTGCTCTCCAGACCGGTAAGCTTTGCTTCCAGTTCTGTTGTATTGGTGACCAACACGGTGACCGCCCGCTCGACTTCGGTGGTGATGGCGGGACGTTCCACCAATTGTGTCACCACCAGCGATGCCGACGAACCTGTCACCGGCTTTTGCTGCACACTCTGCAGGTACAACAAGCCGAACAGCGATGCCACGATGGCCAGAACAAATACGAGTATTTTCATGTGATTGCTCCCTGGCTCCCGGTGAGCACCTCGTTGGTGCTGCCGCGCCGGTAACCGACGAGATCCAAGGTCACATACTGGTATCCGAG
>JBFZFE010000315.1:0-3121 GCA_041306525.1 Verrucomicrobiota bacterium
CTGACAGCGCCGGTATGCGCGATGAAATCGGCGAGCACCCAGAGCCGCGAGTTGTGCATCGTGAGCTGGTTGTAATTGCGGTAATCGTTCTCGATGCCGCGGTTGAACTTCTCGATCTCGCGCTGCTCCATGCTGAATGATTTCACCAAGCGGGCGTTGGCGACGCGTTCATGCAGGAAGCCGACGACGCGGTCCCAGTTGTGGCGGTGGCGACGGCTGAGTTTGCGCAGTTTCTTGTGCGAGAGCCGGTAATTCAGCAGGAACAACGGCAGCACCGCGACGGTGAGCAGGCCGAGCCGCCAGTTGATCCACATCAGCATGCCGATGATGCCGGCAATGGTCAGGATGTCGGTGATCAGGTTCACCAGCACGCCGGTCACCAAGTTGTGCAACGCCCCGGTATCCTCGGCGATGCGGGAGGCAATCTTGCCGGTCTGGCGCGTCTCGTAGAACTTCACCGACAACGTCTGCAAATGCGCGAAGATGTCCTTGCGCAGGTCGCAGGTGATGCGCATGCCGATCTTTTGCAGGAGATACCGGTTCCAGTACGCCAGCCCCGCCCGCAGCACGAGGCAGACAAACATCGCCCCAATCACCAGCCGCATCCCCGGCACGTCCTTGGCCGGCAACACCACGTCCACCAGATGTTTCACCAGCATCGGATTGGGCAGCGTCAGCAGCGTCACCGCCGTCAACAACAGCACCGCCACGGCGATCTGGCCCCGGTAACCGCGCAAATAATGTAGAAAACGGCGCAGTTCTTTCATCGGTTTGCCTCCCACCACTGACGGAATGATTGTCGGGGCGCCTCCGGCAAATCACGCGTCGCCGTCCACGGCTTCGCGACCTTATCGGCCCAACCGCGGCGCATCCCGAGCCGCGCCAACGCACCGGCGATGGCAAACCGGCGGGACGATTGCATCGCCCAGAGCCACGCGCGAAACCCGAGATGCTGCCAGAATGAGTCGTGCCGCTGCGCGACGCTGTTGCGCCGGTTATGGAGCAAGTGATGATGCAGCTCGATGCCGACCGGGCAGACATCGGTGCAGTTGCCGCACAGTGAACTGGCGTACGCCAAGTGTGCAAACTCCTCGCCACGCAGGTGCGGCGTGATGACCGAGCCGATGGGCCCTTGATATGTTGTGCCGTAGCTGTGACCGCCGATGTGGCGATACACGGGACAACCGTTCAGGCATGCCCCGCAACGGATGCAATGCAGCGCGTCGCGTTGCTCCGCATCGGCCAGCAAACGTGACCGGCCATTGTCGAGCAGCACAACGTGAAATTCCTCGGGCCCGTCCACCTCGCCATCGCGGCGCGGTCCACCAAGCAGCGTGTTGTAAACGGTCAGCGCCTGCCCGGTGCCACTGGTGGAAAGCAGCGGCCAGAACAACGCCAGGTCCTCGAAACGCGGAATCAGTTTCTCGATGCCGGCAATCGCCACGTGGATGCGCGGCAGCGACGTGCTCAAGCGACCGTTCCCCTCGTTGGTGCTCAACGCCACCATGCCGGCGTCGGCGACCAGGAAGTTGGCGCCGCTCACGCCCATTTCCGCGGTCAGAAACTCCGCGCGCAACTTCACCCGTGCGATGCCGGCCAAGTCCTCCGCGCTGGCGTCAATCGGCGTCCCGAACTTCTCATGGAACGTGGCCGCCACGTCTTCGCGTTTCAGGTGCATGACAGGCGTGACGATGTGATAAGGCGTCTCGCCGCGAATCTGACAGATGAACTCGCCGAGGTCGGTCTCAACCGGACGGATGCCGGCCGCCGTGAACGCCGCGTTGAGATGAATCTCCTCGGTGGTCATCGACTTTGCCTTGACCACCTTCTTCACGCCGCGCCGCTGCGCGAGTTCCACAACATACCGGGCCGCATCCTCACCGGTCTCGGCCCAGTGAACGTGGCCGCCGTTGGCCAGCACGTTGCGCTCGAACTCCTCGAGATAACGGTCGAGGTGGTTGAGCGTCTCCCACTTCACCTGCGCCGCCCGCGAGCGTGCCGCCTGCCAGTCGGCATAGCGGGCCTTGCCGCGCGCCACCGTGGCGTGATAGGTGCCGGTCGTCTTGGCAATCACGGCCCGGTGCCGCAGATCAACCGCCTTCTCGTCCGCCGCCTTGGTGAACTTCGCCGCCGCGGAGTTCAGGTGCATGCCAGCACCTCGGCGATGTGTCGCGTCTGGACCGGCAGCTTGTGGCGTTTCATGTAACCGGCAATCTGCATCAGGCAGCTCGAATCGGTTGAGCAGACGTACGACGCACCGGTGGCGACAATGGACTGGCATTTCACCTCGTCCATCGCATACGAAATCACCGGCAACTTCACGGCGAAGGTTCCGCCAAACCCGCAGCAGGTCTCCGCCTCGCTCATCTCCACCAACTCCAAGTCGCGCACGGCCCGCAAGAGCTGCCGGGGCGCGTCCTTCAGGCGCAGCTCGCGCAACGCATGACACCCATCGTGATACGTCACCTTACCGGCAAACCTGGCGCCGACATCGGTGACGCCGAGCTTCTTGACGAGGAACTCCGTGAACTCAAACGTATTGGCGCTGGCCGTTGTTAGGGCGTGCTCGCCGAGCGCGCCGTTCCCGCCGAGCAGTTCGGGGTAATACTTGCGCACCATCGAGACGCACGAACCGCTCGGGCTGACGATGGCATCGTAACCGGCAAAGATCTCGCAATAACGCCGCGCCAGTTGGCGGGCTTCATCCCAGTAGCCGGTATTGAAGGCCGGCTGGCCACAGCAGGTTTGCTCGACCGGGAACTCGACCATCACACCCAACCGCCGCAGCACCGCCACCATCGCCACCCCGACCCGCGGGTACAGCTGGTCCACGAAACAGGGAATGAATAACGCGACGCGCATCGAGGCGGGAAACTACGTTCTGGCCCGGTGGCGCACAAGCTGGAAATTGCGGCCCGGTTGCTTTCGTCACCGACCCTGCTACTTTGCGGCGTGAAAACAATCCTAACTCTCATGGTGAGCACAATGTTTGCCTTTCTCAGCCACGCCGCCGAACCGTTGAAGGTCGGCGACAAAGCCCCCGCGTTCGAAGCATCTTCCCACAATGGCGACGTGGTGAAATCAGCTGATCTCTACGGCAGGAAACCGGTGGTCCTGTATT
>JBFZFE010000316.1:0-3911 GCA_041306525.1 Verrucomicrobiota bacterium
CCCCACGTTGACAGCCCTGACGGGCGGCGCGTATAAGTGCCCGCATGGAACACCTCTGGGCGCCGTGGCGAATCCAATATATTCTGGCTCCGAAGGAGACCGGCTGTTTCTTCTGTCGCAAATCACAGGAGGCCGCCGATGCAACCAATCACCTTCTGCTTCGCGACCGGACCTGCTTCGCGTTGTTGAACACCTATCCCTACAACGCGGGCCATTTGATGGTTGCCCCCTACAAACATACCGGTGACCTCGATGACCTCGCGGAAACGGAACTGGCGGACCTGATGGTGATGGTGCGACGCTGCAAACGGATCCTGGCCCGCGCCTGCAAGCCGGACGGCTTCAATGTCGGCATCAACTTCGGCCGCGTCGCCGGGGCAGGCGTCGAGGATCATGTCCACATTCACATCGTGCCGCGCTGGAACGGCGACACCAATTTCATGCCCGTGATGGGTGACACCCGCGTCGTGCCCCAGGCGCTCGATTCGATTTACGCGGCGCTGCGCGAAGAGGCGGCGCAGGAACCGTGAGCCGGTAACAGGCCCGACCGGACTTCAGATGCCGAACACCTCGACAACGCCCGCGGCTGAGCTTGCCGGTGCCGTGCCCATGAGCCACCGGGAACTGGCGCTGTTGACGCAAGGCTTTGCCTTTCTGTTCTGGGGTGCGTTTGCGCTGGTGGGCGTGGCGATTGAATCGCTGCTGGCGGGCCGCTCGCCCCGGGTGTTCATGGTCGTCATCGGCTTGGTCGGCGCGCTCGGGACGGCGCTGGGTGCCTGGCGGTTGCACCAGACGGCCGACCTTGCCCCGCGCTGGCGTCAAGCCACAGCGGTGTTGCGGGGAACGGGCCTGTTGACGGCTTACCTGTCGTTGATGGCCTGGATGTGGCTGCAGGCGCCGACCAATCTCTACCTGTTGTGCCATGCGCTGGCGTGGGTGGGACTGTTCCTCTGTCACTTGGTGGCGGCGAACGGTTGCGTGTATGTCTTCGGCCAGGTGCTGCCGAGCCGGACACTGGCCTTGCAGGGCGCCATCTACGGGTTGGCGGTGCTGCTGCTGTTGTTTGTGCCATTCGTGATCTTCGCGACTGCTTTGTTGCGGACATCGCTGACCGGGGTCAATTCGTTGGGGCAGCTTCAGTACTGGCTCGCGCAAGCGAACTTGACGCCGTATCTGTTTTTTCTCTGGCTGACGCCGCTGTCGTTGACCATGTCACTGATCTGGACGGCGCAGGACCTGGCGTGGGAACGGTTGACGGCGCCGCCTGCCGGCAATAATCTGCCGCCACCGAGCAAATGAAGACGCTGGCACACCGCTATCCGCGCTACGGCACCATCGGTCTGTTGATGTTGCTGGTGATGAACACGGCGTTGCTGGCCCGCCAAGCGGCGCATCTGGATGGTCAATACCTGCGGGAACTGACGATGTGGGCCACCCCGGTTTGCTGGTGGGGTTATATCATGGCCGTCGCCGCCTGGTTACGGGCGCGGCAGGGCGCTTCCATCCTGAGCGGGGGACACGACCGGGTGGTGATGTTCAGCCTCTTCTCCGTGGCGTTCTGGTGCATTTTCGAGGCGTACAACATCGTCATCCCCGGCTGGCAATACATCAATTTGCATGTCAACCAGGCGGTTCGACTGACCGGGTACGCGTGCGCGTTTGCGACAATCCTGCCGGGCATGTTTTTGACGGCGGAACTGCTTCAAAGCTATGGCGTCTTCATCAACGCGCGAACGCGACCGTGGCGCTGGACACCGACCCGCCTGAACATCTCCATGGTCTTGGGCGTGCTTTTCTGCCTCGTGCCGCCATTCCTGCCGGCGGACATCCGTGGCTACTGCTGGGCGTTTGTCTGGGTCGGGTTCATCCTCTGGCTCGAACCGATCAACTACCGCCGCGGCGTGCAGAGCCTGTATCGCGACTGGGAGTACGGCGACCTTTCCCGCACGCTCCAGCTTGCCCTGGCCGGTGCCCTCTGCGGTTTGTTGTGGGAATTTTGGAACTATTGGGCCTTCAGCAAATGGATCTACATCTTCCCGGGCCCGTTCCTGAACATCCGCTACTTCGAGATGCCGGTGATCGGGTTCCTCGGATTTCTCCCGTTCGCCATCGAGTTTTTCGTGATGTTCCACTTCGTCAGTGGCTTCTTCACCCGCGAAGACAAACTCGGCCTCTAAGCCCGAATCCGCGGAAAACTTTCGATCACGCGGCCCTGACGACGGCTCGTCAACGGGTCCACCACAAACATCCTGGCGCATTCCCAAACGGTGATCGGCGGGCTCACCCACTGACACTTGCCCGCGCGAATCGCCCGCCAGATCGCCGTCGGTTCCGCCGGCGCGTCAACCAGTGTGTAATGTCGTCCGAACATCCACAAGTTGTGCGCATCGGAATTGGCGATCACTTGCTTGCCGTGTTCGGTGGCCACATGCAGCGCGCGCCGGTTGAAGTTGAGCCAGGGCAGGTAGATCTGCGCGTGCTCAATCGCATCGAAGATGTCCATGTGCTCCTCGACGACGCGCTTCAAGCTGTGCCCGATGGGGTAGTAAGGGTGCGGCGCGAACACGAACAGCGATTCGCCGCGCTCCTTGCGCAACGCCCGCAAGTCGCTCCAGGACTTGATGGCGTCCACCTCGCGCTGGCCGGTGACGTTGCACAGGATCACATCCAGCCCGTTGATCTTCCACTCGACCGCCCGGATCAACAGCACGCCGCGGTGTTGCGCATAGTCGAACACCCGCTCGTCCTCCAGCACCTTTTCGTGCAGCGTGATCGCAATCGCGCCAAACCCCAGCTTCGCCGCGCGATCCAGCAGCTTCGTGGCGGGGTAATGCAGACCGTCTTTCGGGTCTTCGCCGGTATGCATGTGGAGATCGATCTTGATCATGCCAGCCGGACTTCCTGGTTTGTCGTCACGTAGAACAGTAGCACTTCGTTCACGGTAATTCCCGAGACCTTTTGCATTGCTTCCACGTACGCCTGCATCTGGGTCCGGTACTTTTCGGGATCAGGCCGGGCATCCGTTTTCCAATCCACCAATACCCAGCGCTCGCCTTCGCGGAACAGCAAATCAACCTTGCCTTCCAGCAATGCGCCGTCGGCCTGCAAAACCGTGAACGGCACCTCCCGATGCACTTCGTCCGCCCGCTGAATCCGTTTCATCAACGGCGACGCCAGCGCTCGTTCCACCAAGTCCCGCGCCTTGCCCTCCAGGCCCGCGGCGCTCATTCGCTCCAGCCCGGCATGCACGGCCACGCCCAACTCCATCGCCGCCGCCCGCACGATGCCGGTCGGCTCCGCAGGCGGTGGTTCGTGCTCACCGCCGAGTTTGGACGGACTGACGCGCGCGACCGGGATCATCACCCGCTTCAGCAACTGCTCGCGTTCCCGTTGCCACACTGCGCGCTGCTCAATCAGTTCCTGCGGAGTGCGCCCGACTGCCGGCGTTTGGCTCGGCGACGGCGCGCCCGGCAAGGGGATGACCGCCTCGACCAATTCATTGCCCACCGGCTCGAAACCGCGCCGCAGCAGATCCAAGCGCTCGCCCTTTTCCTTGAACCACGGCACCACCAACCGCTTCTCCGCCCGCGTGGCGGCGACGTAAAGCAGCCGGATTTCCTCGGCCTCGTCGCGCTTGTTCTGTTCTTCTTTCGCCAGTTTGAACTCGCGTGTCTCGTTGCCGGCAAAACGCAGTTCAAACGTGCCGGTCGTGCGCTGACGCAACAGCTGCGCGCCGTTGTCGCTCGACCGACCGGCCAAGTCCGCGAGCACCACGACCGGGAACTGCAGACCCTTGGACTTGTGCATCGTCAACATCTGCACCGCGTCGTCGGAATCCTCCGTTGCCGGCGCCGGTTCTTCGTCGAGACCGTTGATGATGGTGACGCGCAGCCGCCGCACGAATCCGCGCA
>JBFZFE010000317.1:0-5159 GCA_041306525.1 Verrucomicrobiota bacterium
AGTTGTGCTGTTTCAAGCATGTCAGCTTCGGCAACCGCTGTTTTTGTTTCAGCACGGCGCTGAAAAGGTCGCCTTTGGTTTTGACCCGCTGGAGGATGGCTGCCGCAAGGAATTTGAGGCGATCGGGGCTGTTGTGCTTCAGGGCACGGCTGACTTCGTCCCACGTCAAGGCAGTCGAGACGGTCGGCTCCTCCTTGGCGCGCAGGGAGTAGACGTTGACCGTCGTCTTGTGGTCATCGTTCTGGCTCCAGTCGATGAACACTCTGCCGCCGCGGAGGGATTTCGACATCTTGGACACAACCTGTTCCGCATGTTCGCGCTCCAATAACTCCGCGATGTGCCGGGCAAACGGTTTTGTCTGCTCGTAGGTGACGAGCGTGTTGAGTGGGACGTACACCTGGAGTCCCTTGGAGCCGGAGGTCTTCGGGAACGAGTCGAGCCCGAGTTTGTTCAGCAGATCGCGCAACCAGATGGCGACGCGGGCGCAATCGAGGATACCGGCCGGTGGACCGGGGTCGAGATCGAAGGCGACGACCGTGGGACGAAAACGGTCCTTGGCAAGCGCGAGTGAGGTGTGGATTTCGAGATTCGCGAGGTTGGCGGCCCAGACGAGACTGGGGAGGTCATCGAGAAGGCAGTAGTTGATGGGCGCGCCACGGTGTTCGCTCCAAATCGGGGCGGTCCCGAGCCAGTCGGGCCGGTACGCGGGGCACTGTTTCTCATAGAAATGCTCGCCCGTGACGCCTTCGGGGTAGCGTTTCAAGGTCACTGGCCGGTTCTTCAGGTGCGGCAACAGGACGCCCGCGATGCGGATGTAGTAATCAATGACCTGCGCCTTGGTGAAGCCGGTGGCGGGATAAAGCACCTTGTCGAGGTTGGAGACGACGAGTGTTTTGCCACCAACGACCAAGCTGCTTTTGGTGCGGCGCATGACCGGGCGCGACGACGGGCTGGGGGCGTTCCTGCCGGGGCAGACAGAAGGCGCGGACCCAGACCCGCCGTCGTGATGGTTAGGCCGCGCGTCGACCGCCGTGGATTTCGCCACGCCAGCCGCCCGTTTCCGTGCCGCGGCTCTCGATGAACTCCTTGAACCGCTCCAAGTCACCGTTGACGCGTCGCGAAACAAAACCGGTCAGGTCGCCCAGATTTTCGGCGAAGCCTTCCGGCTCATAGTCCAACCGGACCGTGATGCGGGTCTGGTTCGGACCAAGCGACTGGAACGTTACGATGCCGTCATTGCGGGCGCCACTGATGCTGCGCCAGCCGATGACCTGGTCGGGGACCTGCTCGGTGATTTCGGCATCCCATTCCTCGACCTTGCCGGCAATCTTGGCGCGCCAGTGCAGGTGCTGATCGTCGAGTTGACGGACCTCCTCGACGCCGTCCATGAACCGCGGGAACTCTTCGAACTGCGTCCATTGGTTGTACGCGGTGTGCAACGGCACCTTCACATCCACGGATTGTTCAGTGTTTGCCATGATGTTGCTCCTTTTCTTTTGGTTGCTTGCCTATTTTTTCACGATGCTGATATCGCCACTGCGCTCCATGCGGGCGATGGCGACGTGTTGCTCGTCCGGGACACCGTTGAGGTGCAAGTCCTCCATCAGGTCTCCCTCGCTGAGTTTGAGTTGTTTCAGTTGGTCCTGCCGGATGCGCCCGTTCTTGATCAGGATGTACTCGTGACCTTTGATGAAGGAGCTGAACCACGGATAGCGGCACGCCAACAGCGCCAGGAGCCGGTGGAACAACACCAGCGCAACGCCGGTCAGCAAAGTCGGCCCAAGCGGGGCCGAGCCGTTGATGGCGCGGGCAAGCACCGAGGCGAGGATGAACGAAAGCACCAAGTCGAATGCGCTCTTCCGGGCAAAGAACCGTTTGACTGCCAGGCGGACCATCAGCAAGCCCGCGAGAAACACCACCAGCCCGCGCATCGTCATCTGCAGTGCGTTGTAATCCCTCGGCTCGCGCCCCGTCCCGAACACCGTTTCGAGTAGTTGTTCCCATCCCATCTCAGGCCGCCTTTTTTCTGCCCGGCGCCTTGGTTTCCGCCAAGCTCTGTTGGAGGACCTTGACCAAATCGATGACCTTGGTCGGCTGGCGTGGCCCTTTCCCGTGGGTCGGCAACGCCTCGACGCCCTTGCGGGCCTTCTCTTCGATCAGCTTCATCAGCGCTTCCCGGTAATCATCCCGGTATTTCTGCGGTTCCCAGCGGTCCTCCATCTGGCTCACCAGCGTCTGTGCCATGTCGAGTTCCTTCTTCGAGAGCTGTTCACCCTCGGGGGCGCGCAACTCACCGGCATCGGCGAGTTCCTGGGCGAAATGCATCAACTCCAAAACCAACAGTTTGTCCTGCGCCTTGACAGCGGCCAGATGTTGCCGGGTTTTGATGACCACCTTTGCGATGCCCACCCGGCCTGATTTCTTGATGGCTTCGCGCAACAGGGCGTACGCCTTGTCGCCGCCCTTCTGCGGTTCCATGAAGTAGGGTTTGTCAAAGAATCGCGGATCGATCTCGTCCATCTGGACGAAATCCATGATGTCGACCGACTGGGTCGAGGCGACTTCGACGCGCTCGAAATCCTCGTCGGTCAACACCACGAATTGTCCGGCCTCGTACTCGTAACCCTTGACGATCTCCTCCCATTCCACCTCCTTGCCGTCCACCTCCGCCACGCGCTTGTATTGCACGGGGCTGAGGTCGCTTTTGCGCAAAAGGCGGAACTTCAGGTCATTCGTCCGGATTGCGGCATACAAGGCAATCGGGATGCTCACCAGCCCGAAGCTGATGGTGCCTTTCCAGATGGCCCGCATGGCAACAGCTCGCTAGGCAGCGCGCCGACTGGGTCGGTCCTCGGCTTTCACGAAATCCTTGTATTGACGCTCGGCTTCCTCGCGACTGATTCCGTAACGCTCCTGGATCCGGCCAATCAACTCCTCGCTGCGTCCCTCGGCCACATCGAGGTCATCATTGGTCAACTTGCCCCATTGAGCTTTGACCTTGCCCTTGAGCTGTTTCCAATTTCCTTTGAATATATCCTTGTTCATGCGTCCTTCTTTTCCTCAGGCGGCTTCGCGTTCTTCCTCGCCGCCTTCACTGGCTTCCTTGTTGATGACGTTCTCGGCCAATTGCGTCAGGTTCTCGTCGGTTTCCTTCTCCTCTTCGAGCGTTTGTTCCAGCAGATCGGCCGCCTTTTCCAAACCCAGTTGCTGCGCCCACGCGCACAACGTCCCGTACGTCGCGATCTCGTAATGCTCCACCTTCTGCGCCGCGGCGATCAGTCCCGCGTCGAGAGTGGCAGGATCCATGTCTTCCTCGATCAGTTCCTTGCCTTCCGCGATGATGCCCTCCATGCCCGCGCATTTCTTGCCCTTGGCCGCCACCCCGAGTTCCTCAAACACCTGTTCCAAGCGCCCCACCTGCTGCTTGGTCATCTCCAGGTGCTGCTCAAAGGCGCTGCGCAATTCATCCGACTCCGCCGCCTTGGCCATCTTCGGCAGGTTCTTCACAATTTGTTTCTCAGCGTCATAGATGTCCTTCAATTCCGACATGAACAGTTCCTTCAGGTCTTTCATGGTCCAACTCCTTTTGGTTGTGGTTCCGCTCCACCATGGGTGCCCCGGTGGGGACTCGACAGTGGGCAAAGACTGGTTTTGTGGTTGCGTAGATTTCGCAACTTCTTCCTGCCATCGCAGATGCCAGCCCAGACGCTCCCGGGCCAGCGCCACCCAGGAATGCTGGCGTTCCAAGACCTGCCGGGTGGCCGGCGACCAATCCTGTCGGCGTAACGCTTTTTCATAGGTTGCCAGCACTGTTTCTTCCTCCTGCATCGTCACCCGCAACACGACCCAAGCCGCCTGTTTGCGCGGCTGGGGAGGCAGCCGAGAACTCAAATCCGGTTGGGTTATCTGCGGAGTGACCTGCGCTGCGAGTTCACAACCAAACTGATCCCGCTCCTCGGCAAAACGCCGGCACAGGCCGCGCAGGCCGGCATCGTCAATACACCGGGCGGCCTCGACAAAACGTCGGCGCGATTGTTGGCAGACGGCAATCAAGCCGACCAGCGTGCTAGTCGGGTTGCGCACTGCCGGTTTCATCATGCACCTTTGGTTCCTGAGAAAACCTAGGGTTCTTCGCGCGCCGGTCAACACACCTCCTTCAAACCAGAACGCCCCCTGACCCGGCGCCTGCTCAATTGCTCACTGCGCAGCGGGGACACTGCCGATTGTCGCCCGCCACCCCCCACCGTAGCTTCAGACAGCAAACGGAGCAGCTGGATGAGCCAAACCATACTAATCACAGGCGGGGCTGGTTTCATTGGGTCGTATGTCGCCGATGAACTTCTGGCCGCCGGGTACCAGGTGCGCGCGTACGACGCGCTCGTGCCGCAAGTCCACCTCACCGGGACGCGTCCCGATTACCTCGCCGCGGATGTCGAACTCCTGCGCGGTGACATGCGCGACCGCGACGCCCTGCAACGGGCGTTGCGCGGTGTCGATGCCGTGATTCACCTCGCGGCCTTGGTCGGTGTCGGCCAGAGCATGTATCAAATCGAGAACTACACCGGCGTCAATAATCTCGGCACCGCCGTGTTGCTGGAGTCGACTGGCTGCAGGACAAGCCGTTGCCGGCGTTGCCATGGCCGGTGCGCGCTCAATTCCCCAAACCGGAGCGGATGAAATCATGAATACCAAACGCATGCGTGCCGCCGTGATTGCCGCGCCCAACCAGTTCCGGCTCGAAGAAGTGCCGGTCCCCGAGCCGCCCCCCGGCTATGTGCGGGTGAAACTGGAGACGTGCGGCGTCTGCGCCTCCAACCTGCCGCCTTGGGAAGGACGACCGTGGTTCAAGTATCCGATGGAACCCGGCGCCCTCGGCCACGAGGGCTGTGGCATTGTGGATGCCGTCGGCGCCGACGTGCGCGGGTTGAAGGTCGGCGACCGGGTGGCGGTGCTCTCGCAGCACGCGTATGCCGAGTACGACCTGGCCCCCGCCGATGCGGTGGTGGTGTTGCCGGCCGTCTTGGACAACGCGCCATTTCCCGGCGAGCCGCTGGGTTGCGCGATGAATGTGTTTCGCCGCAGCGGCATCTGGGCGGGCGAAACGGTGGCCATCGTCGGCGTCGGGTTTCTCGGCGCGTTGCTCGTGCAATTGGCCGCCG
>JBFZFE010000318.1:0-3807 GCA_041306525.1 Verrucomicrobiota bacterium
CGTGCCCGATGAGAAGAAGGGCGAACGCCTCGCCGTCATCCACACCTTGTCGGCAGAGAAGCTCGCGCCCGTCCTGGAGAAGCTGACCGGCTGCGATCTGCCGAACCTCTGGAAACCCAAGTCCGACCAGTTCATTCAGATCGAAGCCCTGCCCTACCTCGGCACTGGCAAGCTCGATCTGCGCAAAGTCCGCGAGCTGGCCAGCAAATCAGAATGACAACCGGTCAGCAAACACGAAGGACGTATGTCCAGACCATGGGAAGAAAAGAAAATGGAGCGAGCGAAGGGATTCGAACCACGTGGAACGTGGCAAGCCCTCGACATTCATCCCGTGGAACGGGACAAGCCTTGGCAAGGCTTGGGACGTTTCACGTCCTGACGCTCAGGCGGAGTTGGTCTCGGCCGGCTCCCGACTTGAGGAACTTCTCGTGTGCACGGGCTTCCTGGTAGGAAGCGAACGCGCGCTTGTAGATCAGTTGCGGCGTCCCGCTGAAGCGGGCGGTTGAGGGGCTCTGGCGACGTGCGTGTTCCTCCATACGTCGAGCCATGTCCTTGGTGAGACCGACGTACAGACGGCCGCCGTCAAACTGAAGGACGTATGTCCAGACCATGGGCACAAAAGAAAATGGAGCGAGCGAAGGGATTCGAACCCTCGACATTCACCTTGGCAAGGTGACGCTCTACCGGGCTGAGCTACGCTCGCTTCCTGAAAGACGAGGCGCAAGATACCAAATCGCGCCTTGACTGCAACTGCAAATTTACTAAGGCTGAAGACCAATGAATTCCAAGATGAGACTGAGCTGCCTTTTCCTCCTGTGTGCCTTGGTCGCCCCGGTCACGGGAGCGGAATTGGAAACCTGGTTGAACAAGGAGAACACGCTTTGGCAGAGCTCGCCCGACCAGTTCATGCAGGCTCGGCAGTCGCACGGGTTCCGGTGGGTTTCGGAGAAGAAAGAGACCGCCCGCTCCATTCATCCCGAACTGAGTTTTGCCGGGTTGCGCGTCTGGGAGGCGCTGGCGCACTTCGAGAAGGACAAGCTGAAGGACGTGACGTTGCTGCTGTACAGCCGCGGTGACGCCGGTGACCTGCGTGAACCGCAGTTTAACGAGCTGCTCGGCAAGATCCATGAGGCGTTGACGAAGTGGAGCGGCGTGAAGCCGGTCGTCTTGCGCGAGCAGGAGCGCACCACGACGATCGCCATCAGCCGGGCGGCCTGGGTGAAGGAGCCGCACCAGCTGAGCTTGACCTGGTCATTCACGCCGGAGCGGACGGGCCAGTATTTTCGTCCCGAATTCGTGCGGTTGGTGCTCAGCCCGTTTGATCCCAAGAATGCGCCGCGCGCGGGTTTCCGGGTCACCCCCACCAGCCAGCCTGCCCGGCTGCTGACGATCATGGACATTCGCGCCCGGGTGAAACGCGAGCCCTCGGGCGACGTGGTGGTGACGGGCGTGCCGATGGTGGACCAGGGGCAGAAGGGCTATTGCGCGGCGGCGGTCATGGAACGAGTGCTGCGTTACTTCGGGCGTGAAGTCGACCAGCACGAGATGGCGCAGATGGCGAACACGGCCACCCAGGGCGGCACGAGCTTGCAGGGAATGTTCTCGGCCCTGCGCCAGATGGCCGGTGAGCTGGGGATGGAGACGGTGTTGCACGAACAGTTTGACTATGCCGATTTCGAGAAGTTGATCGCGGATTACAACCGGGCCGCGCAAAGTGCCCGGCTGACGCCGATCTCGCTGAACCCGATGGGGCCGGTCAGCTTGGGCGATGTGTATCAGGCCATGGATACGGACCTCTTGCGCAAAGCGCGCAGCAAACGGGAGGCGCGGATGCAGCAGTTCAAAGCCGACATCACCAAATATGTCGGCGGCGGCTGTCCGTTGGTCTGGGGCGTGATGGTGGGCAAAGTGGAGGAAGACCCGCCGGTGCGCGGTCAGGGCGGCCATTTGCGGCTCATCATCGGGATCAATTCCCTGAAGAATGAGATTCTGTACACCGACACCTGGGGCGCCAACCACGAGCGGAAACGGATGTCCCTCGCGGATGCTTGGGCGATCACGTTGAGCCTGTACACGCTCGAACCGCGCAATATGCGGTTCTGAGGCTGGTGCGCGCGAGAGGACTCGAACCTCCACGGGTTACCCCACTGGATCCTAAGTCCAGCGCGTCTGCCAATTCCGCCACGCGCGCCCGTTGGCGAGGGGATGTAAGCATAAATTACAGCGGGAACCAAGTCGGCAGTTGCGCCCGGTATAAAAGTGTGGCAATCAGACCAGCAAACAGCAGGCAACCCATGGGAGATACACATTCATGAGCAACAAGGCAAAACTCGAACTGGAGGGCAAGGTCCACGAACTGCCCGTGATCGTCGGCACGGAAAACGAAAAGGCGTTGGACATTTCCTCGTTGCGACAGAATACCGGCTATATCTCGATGGATGACGGCTATGGCAACACCGGCTCCTGCCAGAGTCGCATCACCTTCATCGATGGCGAGACCGGGATCCTGCGCTACCGGGGGATTCCGATTGAGGAACTGGCCGAGAAATCGAGCTTCATCGAGACCGCGTTCCTGTTGATTCATGGTCATCTGCCCAACAGCCAGGAATTGCGGCGGCTCTCGCAGTTGCTGACCGAGAACGAGATGCTGCATGAGGACATGAAGTTCCATTTTGAGGCGTTTCCGCCGCAGGCGCATCCGATGGCGATCCTGTCCGCCATGATCAACGCCGCCAGCTGTTTCCATCCCCGGCTGCTGGAAGGTTACCGGCCCGAAATCTTCGATTTGCAGGCGGCACGGTTGATGTCGAAAGTGCGCACCATCGCGGCGTTTGCCTACCGGAAGTCGCGCGGACTGCCGATCATCTATCCCAAGCGGATGTACAAATACACCGCGAACCTGCTGCACATGATGTTCTCGGATCCGTATCAGGACTATGAACTGCGGCCCGAAGTGGTGCGGGCGTTGGATTTGATCTTCCTGCTCCATGCCGACCACGAACAGAACTGTTCCACCTCGACCGTGCGCATGATTGCTTCCAGCCAAGCCAATCTGTTTGCCTGTGCGGCCGGTGGCGTTTGCGCGCTCTGGGGACCGCTTCACGGCGGCGCGAACCAGGCTGTGCTCCAGATGTTGCAGGAGATTCACGACACGGGCGATGATGGCTCGAAATTCCTGGCCGGGGTCAAGGACAAGAAGCAGAAGCTGATGGGCTTCGGTCACCGGGTGTACAAGAACTACGATCCGCGCGCCAAGATCATCAAGGCCCAGTGCGACCGCATCCTGGAGACGTTGCACATCGACGATCCCCTGCTCGATATTGCCAAGAAGCTGGAAGCCACTGCCCTCAACGATGAGTATTTCATCGCCCGCAAGCTCTATCCCAATGTGGACTTCTACAGCGGCATCATCATGCGTGCCATCGGAATACCGGTGGAGATGTTCACGGTCATGTTCGCCATCGGCCGGATGCCGGGTTGGATTGCCAACTACAAGGAAGTGATGGACGACAAACAGTCCCGCATCTACCGGCCGCGGCAGATTTACACCGGCCCGAAGCAGAACTCATACATCCCGATCGAGCAGCGCCGTTGAGGGCGCGGCGGCCGGACCGGAGAGCGGCTGGCTACGAGGCGGTTTCGCTGGCGACCCACAGCGTGGCGCTTTGCAGCAACTCCGTCGCGCCCTTGATGCCCAGCTTCTCCTTGATGCGGCTGCAATGGGTCTCGACGGTCTTGACGCTCAGGTTGAGATGGCGTCCGATCTCACCGGTGGTCAACCCTTGGCCGATCAGTTGAAACACTTCG
>JBFZFE010000319.1:0-15185 GCA_041306525.1 Verrucomicrobiota bacterium
CAACTTTCGCCGCCGAGTCGGTCAAGGTGGTGGCGTCGTACAGCATTCTCGGCGAACTCGTCGAGCGTGTCGGCGGCGACGCAGTGACGGTGCGGACGTTGGTGGGGCGCGACGGCGATGCACACACCTTTGCGCCGACACCGGTGGACGCGGCAGCGGTGAGCGATGCGCGGGTGATTTTCCTGAATGGCATGGGCTTCGAGCCGTGGCTGGTGAAGATGATCGCCGCCACGCGCACGAAGGCGACAGTGGTGACGGTGACTGCCGGCATCAAACCGTTGCGGCCGGTGCTGGAGGCTCACGACCACCATCACTGCGTGTCTGATGTGAACCCGCATGTCTGGCATGACGTGCGGCTGACGATACGGATGGTTGAGAATATCCGCGATGCGCTGGTCAAGGCCGATCCCGACCGGGCCGACGGTTACCGGCAACGCGCGACGGCGTACCTGGCCGAGCTGGCCAACCTCGATGAATGGGTCGCGAGTGAGACGGCGAAGCTGCCGGCCGCGCGGCGCAAGCTGGTGACTTCGCACGACACGTTCGGTTACTTCGCGGTCCGGTACGGGTTCAAGGTATTGGGCACGGCGCTGGGCTCCTTCTCGACCGACGCGCCTGACCCGTCGGCGAAGGAAATGGTGGCCTTGGTGCACCGCATCAAAGCCGCCGGTGTGCCGGCGGTTTTCTGCGAAAACATGGTCAATCCGAAGGTCATCGCACAACTGGCCCGCACCGCGGGTGTCCGTGTGGCCCCGATGCTCTACACTGACGCACTTGGCCCGGTGGGCAGCGAGGGTGAGACTTACCTGAAACTGATGCGCCACAACGTGACGGTGATCGTGAACGCCTTGGGCAACTGATCCACATGCACGACCACTCCGATCATGTGGGGCATCCCCGCTTGCCTTATGCTGGCCGCCGCTGCCTGGCACCGATGCCACAGGCTGCCGCCATCAGCATGCGCGGCGTGCGTGTCGGCTACGACGGCGCCTCACGACCGGCGTTGGCGGATGTGTCGCTGACGATTATGCCGGGCAGTAGCGCGGCGCTGGTCGGTGGCAACGGCGCGGGCAAATCAACCTTGCTCAAGGCCGTGGCCGGTCTGGTGCCGTTGGCCGCGGGTGAACTTCTCCTCGCGGGGCGCCCCCGCGGCGCCTGCCATCACCACGTCGGTTATCTGCCCCAACGCGGTGTCGTTGACTGGACTTTTCCCATCAGCGTGCGGCGGATGGTGGTCACCGGCCGCTACGCACATCTGGGCTGGTTGCGCCGTCCCGGCCCAGCCGATTGGGCGGTCGCTGACGACGCGTTGGCGCAACTCGACATGCGAGCGTTGGCCGAACGCCAGATTGGCGAGTTGAGCGGCGGTCAACAACAAAGGCTCCTGCTGGCCCGGCTCTTGGCCCAGGGACCGGCCCTGTTGCTCTTGGACGAACCGCTCAACGAGGTGGACGCGGAATCCAGCGCGGCCTTTATCGCCGCTGTGCGACGCTGGCGGCAGGCCCACCCGGAGCGCGCCGTCGTCACCGCCACGCATCAACCCGAACGCAGCGGCTGGGGCTTCGATCAGATCATCTGCCTCGAAGCCGGGCGGCTGTCGGCGCCACAGGAGAGGGCCGATGTCCTGGTTGACTGAGCCGTGGCAATACGAGTTCTTCCGCACCGGCCTGGTGGCGGCGGTTCTGGTCGGCTTGCTTTGCGCCTGCGTGGGTTGCCATGTGGTGTTGCGGCGCATGTCTTTTCTGGGCGACGGCTTGTCGCACGCGGTCCTGCCCGGCTTGGTCCTGGCGCACGCCACCGGCTGGCCCCTGTGGAGTGGCGCGCTCGGGGCGGCGCTGGCCGCCGTTGCCGGCATCGGTTGGGCGGGACGCCGCCAACGCATGAGCGAAGACAGCGCCATCGGGGTTTTGTACACCGCCATGTTTGCCGTGGGCGTCGTGTTGATGCAGCGGATGGGGTCGTTTCGCAGTCTCACCGATATCCTGTTCGGCAACGTGCTGGGTGTGAGCCCCGGTGACCTTTGGGTGTTGGCGGCCCTCGTGGCGCTGGTGGGCGCCACCCTCTGGTTGTTGCATAAGGAACTGGAACTGGTGATGGTCGATCCCCAACAGGCGCAGGTCAGCGGCATTCGTCCGGGGCGGTTGCGTGCGGTGTTGCTGGTGCTGCTCGCTGTCACCATTGTCACCGCCATCCAGATGGTCGGTGTCCTGCTGACCAGCGCGTTGCTGGTGACCCCGGCCGCTGCCGCGCGGTTGTTGACCCGTCGCCTGCGCACGATGATGGCGCTGGCCGCCGTGGTGGCCGTCGGGGCCGGCGTGCTGGGGTTGTACGCTTCCTATTACTGGGGGTTGCCCTCAGGCGCCGCAATCGTGTTGCTGTGCGCGCTGGGCTTTGGCGGCGCCCGGTTGCTGGCGCATCTGCGACGGCGACGACAAGGAGCCGCATGATTCACCGATGGAAAAACTGTCGTTTGGCCACGGCTCTTCGGTGTATGCTGCGGACCGTGGTTACGACCTGTTTTGGATTTCGTTCTGTGGCCGCGACGCGGCTCGCGGCGGCAATCTGCCTTCTGGCCTTGGTCAGTGGCTGCCAACGAGCACCGGCGCCGGCGGAGGCACCCGCCACGCCATTGGCCGTCGCCAACTCCTACTTGGAAAGCGCGGCGCTGGATCTGCTGGGCGAAACCGGCAAGGTGCTGCGCTTGTCCAAGCCCTGCTTTTGTCCCGGTCACTACGATCTCGAAACCAACATGGTGGCCGCCGTGCGCGCCGCCGCCTTGTTCCTGCGGTTCGAATCCGAAGCCGGCCTGGAGAAGCAGATCCAGGCGAAGCCGAGCGACCCGGTAAGGTTTGTGAGTTTGCCGGTGGTGGCGGGGACGTTGACGACAGCGGAATACCTCGCGTTGTGCCGGGGCGTCAGCGCGGCGCTGGTCTCAGCCGGTCAACTCGATGCCGGGCAGGCGGAGGCGCGGTTGTCGGAGTTGGCGAGCCGGTTACGCAGCGCCGCCGGTAAGGTGCGCCAGCAAATTGCCGATGCGAAGTTGCGGGACACGCCGGTATTGGCGGTGGCGGGGCAGGAGCGGTTCTGCGAGTGGCTCGGGTTCAAGGTGGCCGGCACGTTTCGGTTGGAGGACGGTAACGATCCGGTGAAAGTCGAGGCTTTGGTGGCAAACGCGCGCGCCGCGGGCGTGCGGTTTGTGGTGACCGATTACTCGGAGATCAGGCCGTTGGCGGATGAAGTGGCGAAGCAGTTGGGGTTGAACTCGACGCGCCTGGCCAGCGTGCCGCCGTTGTTGGACGCGCGTCCCTCCTACGAGGAGATGCTGGCGCTGAATGCCGCCGCGTTTCTGCCGGCGCGGCGTTCGGGTGCCAGCCGATGAGTGACCTGATCCGGTTTGAGAACGTGATGCTGGGGTACCGGCGCAAGCCGGTCCTTGAGAACCTGAACTTCGCCATCGGCGAGAACGAGTTCTTCGGCATCGTCGGCGCCAACGGCTCGGGCAAGACCACGATCCTGCGGGCGTTGCTCGGCATTTTGAAGCCGATGACTGGCGCCGTCGTTGGTCGCGTGCCGGCAGGGGAGGGGACCGCTGGATTGGCGGAGGGCGGTTATGTGGATTTGCACCAGACCCGCGGCGCGTTGCGGTTCGGTTATGTGCCGCAACGCGGTTTTCTCGACGAACTCTACCCGCTGAGCGCGCGCGACATTGTGTTGATGGGCCGGTACCCGTTGCTGGGCTTCCTGCAACGTCCCGGCGAGCGCGACCATCAGTTGGCGCGCGAGAAACTTGAACAAGTCGGCATCGGCCATCTTGCCGACAAAGCGTACCGGGAACTCTCGGGCGGCCAGAAACAACGCGTGCTCATCGCGCGCGCCCTGGCTGCGGAATCGCATTTGCTGGTGCTCGATGAACCGACTGACGGCATGGATCTCGAAGGTCAGTACGGCATCCTCGAACTCATCGCCCAGCTGCGCAACGCGACCGGCATCAGCATTGTTTACGTGACCCACCGGTTGAACGAGCTGGCCAACCATGCCGACCGGCTGCTGCTGTTGCATGCCGGCACGGTCCGCGTCGGCGCTGCTGCGGAACTCCTGACCGGCCCCGTCTTGAGCGCCATGTACGGCATCAACGTGCAGGTCGAACAGATCGGTGCGAAGCGGGTGGTGCTGGCATGAGCAAGCTCCTGGAGATGTTCCAGCAGGATTTCATGATCAACGTGCTGTTGGGCACCGGCATCGTGGCGGTGGTGTGCGCCTACCTCAGCGTGTTCATCGTGCTGCGACGCGCCGTGTTCCTCGGCGCGGCCCTGGCGCAAGTCAGTTCGCTTGGTGTCGCGCTGGCGTTGTTGGTGGCCGGGCTCGGTGGCGCGGCGGTACACGGGCACAACCCGGTCTGGGCGCTGCCGTTCGCGCTCGTGTTGACGGTGGCCGCCGCGATTGCGATGGCGCTGCAACAACGCGAACGCCGCGTCCCGCGCGACACGTTCATCGGCGTGACCTATGCCGGCGCGGGGGCGCTGGCGGTGTTGGCCGTGGCGCTGAGTGTAGGCGGCGAAGCGCAGGTGATGAACCTGCTGTTTGGCAACGTCCTGACCATCAGCACCAGCACGGTGGTCGGCCTCGGCGTGCTGGCGTTGCTGGTTGGCCTGCTGCACGGCTGCTTCTTCAAGGAATTCCTGCTCGTGTCCTTCGATCCCGACATGGCCGCGGCGCTGGGTTACCGGGCGCGGCTATGGGATGTGTCGATGTTCAGCTCGATTGCCGTGACCATCGCGCTGGCGATCCGGGCAGCGGGAGCACTGGTCGTGTTCAGTTATCTGGTGGTACCGGCCGCGACCGCACTCGTGATGGGCCGGTCGCTGCGGGCCGTCGCCATCCTTGCGGTGCTCGTGAGCCTGGTCAGCACCGTGGCGGGCATCTCGGCGTCGTATGTCTACGATCTCCCCACCGGCCCCTGTATCATCACCGCCAACCTCCTGCTCTGGCTCCTGGCACAACTCGCCCGCTTCCGCCGCTGAGATTGTGGCCCGTGTGCTGGCTGCGGTGTGGGCGCGCATGTCCCAGCATTTCCTAGTTGCATAAATGTATCAGTGGCGATAATGTCGCGCCCTGTGGAAGCAGCAGAAAAACAACGGCGCCTCGCCGAGTTCGTCCAAGCCCATCGTGACAACGGCTTGCCGGTGACCATGCAACGGCGCGCGGTCTTCGAAGCAGTCCTCGAACGCGAAGATCACCCGTCCGCGGATCAACTTTACGCGACGGTGCGCCAGCAGTTGCCGGAAATCTCGCGCATGACCGTCTATCGCATCCTCGGCAATTTTGTGACCCTGGGCTTGCTGCGCAAAACCTGTCACCCCGGCTCGGTGGCGCGGTTCGATCCGAAGATCCACCAGCATCATCATCTGGTCTGCATCGAGTGCGAGGGGATCATTGATCTGGAGGAGCAACGGTTGAACAAGGTCACGTGGCCCGATGTGCGGCGGTTCGGCTTCGAGATCGAGGAGTACCACATTCATTTTCGCGGCCGGTGCGCGACGTGCCGGCAGGCGGCGAAGAAATCGCCAAGGAAAGCACCCACGAAAAAGTAACGGGAGAACAACCATGAAGAAATCGAAGAAGCTCACAACAGTCGTCGGCGCCCCGGTGCCGGACAACCAGAACGTCATGACCGCCGGGCCGCGCGGCCCGCAGTTGTTGCAGGATGTCTGGTTCCTGGAGAAACTCGCGCACTTTGACCGCGAGGTCATTCCCGAACGGCGGATGCACGCCAAGGGCTCGGGCGCGTACGGCACGTTCACCGTGACCAAGGACATCACCCGTTACACGAAGGCGAAACTGCTTTCCAAGATAGGCAAGAAGACCGACCTGTTCGTGCGGTTCTCGACGGTGGCGGGCGAGCGTGGCGCGGCGGATGCCGAACGCGACATCCGCGGGTTTGCGATCAAGTTCTACACGGAAGAAGGCAACTGGGATCTCGTCGGCAACAACACACCGGTGTTTTTCCTGCGCGACCCGTTGAAGTTCCCGGACCTCAACCACGCCGTCAAACGCGACCCGCGCACCAATCTGCGCAGCGCGCTCAACAACTGGGATTTCTGGACTTCGCTGCCCGAAGCGTTGCACCAAGTCACTGTGGTCATGAGCGACCGTGGCATCCCGGCGACCTACCGGCACATGCACGGGTTCGGCAGCCACACCTACAGCCTGCTCAACGCCAAGAACGAGCGGTTCTGGGTGAAGTTCCATTTCCGGACGCAGCAGGGCATCAAGAACCTGACCGACGCTGAAGCCGAAAAGGTTATTGGTAAATGCCGGGAAAGCCACCAGCGCGACCTCTATGACAGCATCGAGAAGAAAGATTTCCCGCGTTGGACCATGTTCATCCAGGTCATGCCGGAAGCCGAGGCGGCGACCTGTCCGTATCATCCGTTCGACCTGACCAAGGTTTGGTTCCACAAGGATTATCCGTTGATCGAAGTCGGCGTGCTGGAACTGAACCGGAACCCGGAGAACTACTTCGCCGAGGTCGAGCAGTCGGCGTTCAATCCCGCCAGCATCGTTCCCGGCATCGGTTTCTCGCCGGACAAGATGTTGCAGGGACGGTTGTTCTCCTACGGCGACGCCCAGCGCTACCGGCTCGGCGTGAACCACAACCAGATTCCCGTCAATGCCCCGCGTTGCCCGTTTCACAGCTATCACCGCGATGGCCAGATGCGCGTGGACGGCAATGCCGGCAGCGCGATCGGTTATGAGCCGAACAGTTTCGGCGAATGGCAGGAGCAGCCCGAGTTTCGCGAACCGCCGCTGGCGTTGTCCGGCGCGGCCGATCACTGGAATCACCGTGAAGACACCGATTACTACAGCCAACCCGGCAAGCTGTTCCGCCTGATGAGCAAGGCGCAGCGGAAGGCGTTGTTCGAGAATACCGCCCGCTCCATTGGGGGTGCCCCCGTGGAAATTCAGTTGCGCCACATCGCCAATTGCAGCCAGGCCGACCTGGCTTATGGCGCGGGCGTCAAAGCCGCCTTGCAAAAGTTCGGCCACAAGCTATAACGAGCAATAACCAACAGGGAGAAACCACCATGGATGCGAAGAAGAGTATTGCGTTGCTGAACAAGGGTGTGGCCGACGAACTACAGGCGGTCCACCAATACATGTATTGGCACTTTCACCTCGACGATCAGGGCTTTGCGCCGCTTTCGGCAATGTTCCGCCGGATTGCCATCATGGAAATGGGGCACGTTGAACGTCTCGCCGACCGTATTCTTTTCCTGAAAGGCGACGTGAAGATGGAGACGGCCGGTCCCGTCGAGCCGATCATCGAAGCACAGAAGATCCTCGCCAAGGCTGCGGCGATGGAGCAGGACGGGGTTCGCGATTACAACCAGTACGCGCTGGAGTGCAGCAAAAACGCCGACGCGGTTTCCAAGCAGTTGTTCGAAGCCTTGGTCAATGACGAGGAAATGCACTTCGACGAGTTCGACAAACAGCTCGAGAACATCAAACGGTTTGGCCCGAGCTATCTCGCGCTCCAGTCGTTCAACAAAGGGCCGGCCGAAGCCAAGCCTGCCGCGGAGTAGGGCGGAGGCGCACCGCAGCAGCGGGCACGGCGCACACATTGCACAGCGAACCGGGGTTGAGCTTGCCGATATGTAAGCTCAACCCCGGAACAGTTTAGCGTTTGGCCAGCGTGCTTTCGATGTCGCGGAGCACCTTGTTGGGGCCGACGTACTTGCCGCCTTCGTAGGAGTTTGACAAGATCTTCCCGTCCTGGTCGATGAACACGAGACAGGGGATGCCACGCCCCGCAAACTCGGTGATCGCGGGCTTGTTCTTGAGTTCGCCAAACCGAATTGCCGGCCACGGCATCGAGTCGCCCTGCATGTATTTTTCCATGTCGCTCCCGCTGCGGTCGGAGGAGGCGAACACCAGCTCAAAATCCGGGTTCTTCGGCTTGATCTGGTTGTAGAAGCTGACCAGCCCAGGGGTGAACTTGCGACAGGGAGGACACCAACTCGCCGAAAAATAGATGGCGTAGTATTTGACCTTGGCCAGATTCGCGTCGTCGTAATTGGCCACGTTCCCGTTCTTGAGCGCGACCAACGAGCCGCTGAGCGCCTTTGCGATTTTACCCAGCGGCGCCGGTGCGGCAGCGGGCGTCGAGGCAGTCGTGCCGCTGACGGGGGTGGCGGTCACCATTTTGTTCTGGTACTCGAGTTGACGGAGTTTCTGCTGGGCACGCGCCAGCAGGTCCGTGTTGGCAACCTCGGTCACTGTGGCTGAACCATTGAAAGTCAGATGCGCCTTCTGGCCTTCCACCTTGTTGAGTGTCAAACGGGTCCCCGCCGGCAAGCTCGCCGTCCCAACGTTCTTGCCGTCGATAATCAGCGGCACAGGCAGCGCCGCCGTCAAAGTCACTTCGCGCGGCCAAAGCTCCGTGCGTGCTGCCAGGTCAGCAGCGGATAACTCTTGGGCCGCGAGCCGGTGAGCCAGACAGATGACGAGCAAAGCTGCGATACAGGACCGTTTCATGTATTCCTCCAATGTTTGATGACAGCGGCGATTGTATAAGGCAAATGCGGCCCGGAGGCAAGATTGCGGCAGGAACGCCCCCAAGAACGCCTGAAACAAGAACCAAGCAAAGACCCGTCTTATCAGAAATGCAGAGAGACGGTAGAAGGAGTGCCAATGGCAAAGCACCGCGTTACGCATATCGTTCGGTCTCCTTGTCATAGGGCGCCCGACGGCGTCCACATAGAGGCGTTCAATACCACCACGCGTCGCGACGAGTGGAACTTGTCTGAAATCATGGGTGCCGTTCTCGGTGGCGACATGTTCTACGTTCAAGCCCGCCTCTTGTTTGGACGAGCTCGGGTTCTGCCCACCCGGTGCAAAGTGTGTGGAGGCTGGACAATTTCAGCTACCCAGCCCAGCGCCCTCTTGCGATTGCCTTCCCCTCAGGTCGGTTCACACATTGGCCGCTCGGGTCATGCCGCCAGCGTTGACGCCCCGATCTCGCCAACCTGATCAGCGATCATCCTCAGAGGATCTCGACGGGGCAGGGGGGCAGGCTCTCCAAGAAAGCTTTCCCGTAGCGCTTGGTCAGAACGCGATTGTCCAACAGCACCACGATGCCGCGGTCGGCCTTGGAACGAATGAGGCGACCGACGCCTTGGCGCAACTTGAGCACGGCTTCGGGCAGGGAGTACTCCATGAAGGCGTTGCCACCACGCGCTTCGATGGCTTCGAGGCGGGCTTCAATCAGCGGATGGTCGGGCACGGCAAAAGGCAACCGGGTGATGATGAGGTTGGAAAGCGCCGCACCGGGGATGTCCACGCCTTGCCAGAAACTGTCGGTGCCGAACAGGACGCTGTCGACGTCCTTCTTGAAGGACTCGAGCAGGCGACGGCGCGAGATGCCTTCGCCTTGGGCGTAACAGGTCAGGCCGAGTTCGCGGAAGAATGGTTCCATCTCGGCGCGGACTTCGCGCAGGAGCCGGTAACTGGTGAAGAGCACGAGTGCTTTGCCGTGGGTCTGGCGGATGAAATATTCGAGCCAGCGGATGAGCTCGGCCTTGTAGCCGGGTTGATTGGGATCGGGCATCGCGCGCGGGATGCAGAGCTTCATCTGGCGCTCGTAATCGAACGGCGATCCCAGCGTCAGCGGGCGGGCTTCCTCGGCGCCGATGCGTTCGAGGTAGTAGTTCATCTTGCCGGCAATGCTGAGCGTGGCGCTGCTGAGCACGGCGGTGTCAACGCGGCCAAACAGATGCTGGCGCATGAAGTCGGCGACATTGATCGGTGAGGCGTGCAACTCGATGTTGAGCTGCCGGCTGCCGCCGCCGCGTTCCACCCAGTATACGTGCTCGGCGGCGGATTGATTGAGGAAGACGAGCAGTTCATCGCGCGTCTCGATGACGCGGCGCAGCCACTCGGCGAGTTCTTCGCGGTGTTCCTTGTCCTCGGTCTGTTTCTGGAGCTGCGCGAGCTGGCCGGCAAGCTCAGTGAGTGGTTGGGAAAGTGTGTCGGGCACAAGATGACGTTGCCGGATGCGGAAGGTGGACTGGGGAGAATCGGATGTGGGCAGGGCACGGTCCACGGCGGCGAAGAACGTTTCGGTGCGGTCGAGGAGCTCAGCAATGGCGGGGACAATCTTACCGGCTTGAAGGACGGCGAGCAGGCCGCGCTCGCTTTTCGGGTTCCAGAGTCGGCGCAGCAGCCAGCGGATGCCGGCATGGGAGAGGCTGATGCCGATGTGTTCAGCGGCGACACTTTCAATGGTGTGGGCTTCGTCGAGCACGACGGCATCGAAGCGCGGCAGCAGAATGCCTTGTGCTGGTTCGGCGGCATCACCTTGGTCTTCGTCTTCGGGTTCGGCGTTGTCGTTTTCGCCGAGGAGATGAAGTTCCATGAAGAAAAGGGCATGATTGACGATGACGAGGTCGGCTTCGTTCATCTGGCGGCGCGCCTGCTGGTAGAGACAGGGCGGGTTGGCGTTGGCGCAGAGCCGGGAGGTGCAGATGCCGCGCTCGGAACGGACTTCGGCCCAGACGTTGGGGTCGGGCGTGAAGTCGAGATCGGAGAGGGTCATGTCCTTGGTTTCACGCACCCATTGGGCGAGCTTCATCAGGTCGGGAAACTCGGCAGCGGTGAAGAGCTTGCCGGCATCGCGCAGGGCGCGTTGGAGACGGCGCGGGCAGCAGTAGTTGGCGCGGCCCTTGACCAGCACGGCGGTCAGCTCGGAGCCGTCGAGGGATTTGAGGGCGCGCTGGACAAACGGGATGTCTTTGTCGAGGAGCTGTTCCTGCAAGTTGATGGTGTGCGTGGAAAGCATCACGCGCTTGCGTTGACGGCACGCGTAAAGGGCCGCGGGAATGAGGTAGGCGTAGCTCTTGCCGATGCCGGTGCCCGCCTCGACGGCGAGATGCTCGCAATTGACCAAGGCCTGGGCGATGGCGTGGGCCATGTGTTGTTGCTCGGCGCGAAACTCGAAACCCGCGTCGCGCGCGAGCAGACCGTCGGCGGCGAAGATACCGTGGACAAGGCACGGCAGGTCGCCAAGGGCGCGTTCGTGGTCGGTCAACGGACGAATCATGCGGCGCACCTTACCGGGATTTGGAGTGGGGGACAAGCCACGGAGCGTTAATCAAAGGAGGGACTATTCAAACCCCGCGGAGTCTGCTACGGTGCCGCACTCTATGGACGTTTCGCACATGCGGAATTTTTGCATTATTGCGCACATTGACCACGGCAAGACCACGTTGTCGGATCGGTTGCTGGAGGCGTCGCACACCTTGGAAAAACGCGAGATGCGCGACCAGGTGCTCGACTCAATGGATTTGGAACGCGAGCGCGGGATCACGATCAAGGCGCACCCGGTGACGATGGCGTTCACGGCGGAGGACGGCCAGCAGTACACGTTGAACCTGATTGACACCCCCGGTCACGTCGACTTTGCCTACGAAGTTTCGCGCAGCTTGGCGGCATGCGAAGGTGCGTTGCTGGTCATCGACGCTGCGCAGGGAGTCGAGGCGCAGACGGTGGCGAACGTACACCTGGCGTCGAAGCACAATCTCGCGATCATCCCGGTGATCAACAAGATTGATCTGCCCAACGCCAACATCGAGGAAACCAAGCGGCAGTTGGAGGACATCCTCGCGATCCCGTCGGATACCGCGGTGTTGGCCAGTGCCAAGACGGGGATTGGCATTGAGGAGATCATGCGCGCGATCATTGCGCGTGTGCCGCAGCCGAAGCTGATGCCGCACCCGCAGTTGCAGGCGCTGGTGTTCGACTCCGTGTTCGACACTTACCGGGGCGTCGTGACTTATGTGCGATTGTTTGCCGGCTCGATTGTGCCCGGGCAGATGATTCAGTTGATGAGCACGGGGCAGAAGTATGAGGTGAAGGAAGTCGGCGTGTTCATTCCCAAGCAGTCCCCGCGCAAGAAGCTCGAGGCCGGTGACGTCGGGTACGTGATCGCCAACATCAAGACAACGGCGGATGTGAACATCGGCGACACGATGACCGATGCCAAGCAGCCGGTCGCGGCGCCTTTGCCGGGTTTCAAACAGATCCACCCGATGGTGTTCAGCGGCATCTACCCGGTCAACTCGGCGGATTACGAACATTTGAAGGCGGCGCTCGGCAAACTGCACCTCAACGACTCGGCGTTTCAGTATCAGGCGGAGAGTTCGGCGGCGCTGGGATTTGGGTTTCGCTGTGGGTTCCTTGGCTTGCTTCATTTGGAGATCGTGCAGGAGCGGTTGCGGCGGCAGTTCGACATGGACATCATTGCCACGTATCCGAGCGTCATTTACCGGGTATTGAAGACCGATGGCGAAGTGCTCGATGTCGATAACCCGGTGCATCTGCCCGATTTGTCGCAGGTGGACCACATTGAGGAACCGTACGTCAAGGGATTCGTCATCTGCCCGAATGAGAACATTGGCGACATGCTGCAGTTGATCATGGACAAGCGCGGCTCGGTGCTGAAGACCGACTCGATTGACACGCATCGCGTGATGTTGACATCGCTGCTGCCGTTGAACGAGATCCTCGTCGATTTCCACGACAAAATTAAGAGCATCACGCGCGGGTATGGCTCGCTGGATTACGAGCATGAGGGGTACCGGGAAGGCGAACTGATCAAGCTCGACATCCTGGTCAACAGCGATCCGGTGGACGCGTTCTCCAGCATCGTGCATCGGACCAAGGCTGAGGCGCGCGGCCGGGCGTTGGCGTTGAAGCTCAAGGACGTGATCCCGCAACAGATGTTCCAGATCGCCATCCAGGCGGCGATTGGCGGCAAGATCATTGCGCGCGAGACGGTCAAGGCGTTGTCCAAGAACGTGACGGCGAAGTGTTACGGCGGCGACATCTCGCGCAAACGCAAGCTTTGGGAGAAACAAAAAGAAGGCAAGAAGCGGATGAAGCAGATTGGCAAGGTCAACATCCCGCAGGAAGCCTTCATCTCGGTTTTGAAGTCAGGATAGGGGAGACGGGACAATGATGCGTTGGTGGAAAAACCGACAGGCTCGGAAAGAGGCACGCGAACTCGTTGCTGCCGCGCGGAAACTGGTCCGCATCCACCGCGATCTCATGCCAGCCGAGCAGATCGCGTCAGTGCTCGCGGCCGCTGATACGCTCGCAGGGCGCATCAAGTCGGGCGATGCAGATGGCGTCAGGGCCGACCATGGGCGGCTGGAGAAACTCCTCGACAAATCGTTCCCGCGGCCGTCGCACGCGGGATTACGCGAAAATGTCGAGGTGCTGCTCGTCGCCGTCATTGTCGCGATGGGCGTGCGGACGTTCTTTCTCCAACCGTTCAAAATCCCCACCGGCTCGATGCAGCCAACCCTGTACGGCATTTATCCACCTGAACCGCAGACGCCGACCTTGTATCAGGGCCGGCAGCCTTCGATACCGGAGAAGATTGCCGGCACCGCCTTTTTGGGCAGAATCTACGAAGGCATTGGCTACCGGACCCGTGGCGACCATATCTTCGTCGACAAAGTCAGCTATCATTTCCGCAAACCCGAACGCGGCGAAGTGATCGTCTTTGAAACCTCGGATATTGCCGACATCCCGGCCCAGTCGCGCGGCAAGTTCTACATCAAACGCCTCATCGGCTTGGGGGGCGACACGGTTCAGATCAAGCCGCCGCATGTCCTGATCAAGGGTGAAGTGCTGGATAGCCGACCGGCTTTCGAGAGAATCTACTCGAAACAGAACGGCTATGGCGGATATGTCATCCCCGAGACGTTCCCGCCACCCAAATTCGTCCGCAGCCCCGATGACGTTTACCGCGTCCCAGAAGGCGAACTATTCGTGCTCGGCGACAACAGCAACAGCAGTCTCGACGGACGATTCTGGGGCTCCTTGCCTGACCGTGCGTTAGTCGGCAGGGCTATCTTGGTTTACTGGCCATTCAGCCGTCGCTTTGGCCAGATCGAGTAAGTAACCGCAACACACCATGTAAGAGGAAAGACCACACCGAGTTGCCGCCACAAGCAACGTCGTCTAATACACGTTATGTCTTTCCTATGGTATGGAAGTCTTTTGACTGCAACATGATCCGGTAACCTCATGCGTCTTGCCGTCTATACCTGCCAGTTCTCTGCTGAGAACTGCTCGTCAGGAACTACGAAGGTCAAACTGCTTGTGGAGGGATGCCTTTCAAGCTCGACAGTTCCCGTCAGCAGTTCAACAAAGAACGCCACCTTGTCTCGGGAAAGCCACTGCAAATCGGCATGCGGGATCGCCAGCTCGAAGGTTTCAGCGAAGGCTGCTGCTGTCAGTTTTACCGGCTGGGCAGCGTGTGCTGCCCGTAACTCACCTTCAATGCCCTGGCCCTGCCGCAAGGAGTAACTGGCAGTCACGTGCACTGGCTGAACGAAAGTCACTCGCAACGCGGCATGGTCGGGCAGGGCAATGCCGCGCCGAAAATCGACCCGGAGGTAGAACTTCTGGAGATCGCTGCCAAAGCGAATGCAGTCGACGAATCGTTCTGTCTGGAACATCGTCCCCATTCCCCTGCCCGCTTCGTACTCACCGGCGCCCATCCACTCGTAATACGACGTCACGCGGCCATCCACCTGAACAACCAACAAGTCCGTCGGTTCTCGAAACTCGAAGATCGCCTCAAGATGACAGATCGGTTGTTTCAGGATCTCGGGCGGTTTGTCATCCACGATTCGATAGACATTCTGCAGGTGTGTGCGGAACAACTCATCGAATATCCGGTCATTGTCGGTCACGAAATCATCGCCGTACCACCAGAACCAATCACTGCCTTCGGCCGCGTAAAGTTCCGCCTTGGCGCGTCGTTGTTGATCGTCAGTCAACCCACCTTGCGTCAGTCTGGCCTGTAGATGATCCCGGGTCATTGCGAGCCGTTCCCAACCGGTGTTGTCTTCAGGGTGGCCGATCCAGATTTTGAAATCGGCATTGATCCACGAGCCGGTATGCAGGGTTTGGATACTGGTATGCGGCGGGTAACTTCGAAAGTAGTCGCGGAAGGTCGTTGGCTTCAGTTCAGGGTGATGACTCAGCCTGGTGTACAGCTCACGCAGAAACGCCTCGCCACCATCGGCGAAGTTTTCCCAAGCGTTTTCGCCATCCAGAATCACCGCGCAGAGCGGATCGCTGCCATGGCGACTGGTGGCCCGCCAGATTTCAAC
>JBFZFE010000320.1:0-3427 GCA_041306525.1 Verrucomicrobiota bacterium
GCTGCGCGCTGACAGCGGCTTCTTCGATGGTGCCTTGCTGGAATGGCTGGATCAGCGGGGGCATGGCTATCTGATCAAGGTCAAGTTACGCAACCTGGAGGTCCTGCTGGCCCAACAACATTGGACGCCCATTCGCCGCCAGCCGGGCTGGGAGCAGTGCGAGTTCACCCATCAGGCCCACGGCGGGTCGTGCCCGCGCTTTTTCGTCGCGGTGCGCTGCCCGCGGGAGAACGCCGCCGATGCGCCACAAACGGCACTCCTGCCGGTGGCGCGGTCTGAGGCCTTCTGTTACGTCACCAGCGAACCGCTCAGCCCCTGGCCAGGAAGGTATGGCAGGACTGGTTGGCCCTGAGCCAACCCGCCTAATACTCGCCGCCAAAGCGGCACCGTCCAGGGTCGTCACGGGTTCCCAACGGGAAACCACGGGTAGATCGTGCCCGGCATCCAGCCCGGGGGCGAGGTGGGAACGCGGGGGTGCTCAAAGAGGTCCCGGTAGAGGGGTGTGTCATGCCAGATGCTGGGATTTGGGGGCGCCACGTCTTTCTGACACGATTGATAATCCCCGCCCGGGGTAGGGTACGTGGCTCCGAGAACCTTACTTGCAGGATTTAGGTACAATAAGAACTGATGACACCCTCTAGTGAACTTCAAATCGTGCAGTTAGGACTGAGTGGCTGAATGAATCCCCCTCTGGCCTTGGTCTTTGCCGGCGACGATAACCACGCTATGCTGTTGGCGGTCGCACTGTATTCGTCGCTGCTTCATCTCAAGGCAGAAACTTCTGTCCGTGTTTTTGTGATAGATGGAGGTATCTTGCAGGGCCATAAGCGTCGAATCGAGCGGGTTGCCAGGGCGGGGCATGTGGAGGTAAGGCTCCACTGGGTGACGCCCGATACCGCTTCGCTTGAGGGGCTTAAGGTACACAAGCACATGACCAGGGCAGTGTATCTGGACCTGTTGACCCCACTTATTGTGCCGGAATCCTTTGAGCGGGCCATCTACCTTGACTGCGACGTGTTGGTTCAGGCCGACCTCAATGCGCTGTGGAAAGCCGATATGGGACAGCGAGCGCTCCTTGCGGTGCAGTGTTTTGCCATCCCCTATGTATCTTCTCCTCTGGGTCTGGCCAACTACAAGGAGTTGGGCCTTGAGGCCACCACGCCCTATTTCAACTCGGGGGTGATGGTGTTCAACTTGCAGCGCTGGCGAGCCGAAAAGCTTGGCCAACGGGTCATCGATTACCTGCGCCAGCACCCGCAGCACAACAACCTGTGGGACCAGTATGGTCTTAACGCAGTCCTGGCCAACGACTGGGGGCAACTGGACCCAAGCTGGAATGTGGAGGCCACAGTATTCTCAGATGCCTACTGGCAAAACCACTCTGGTCTCCAACCCAGCCCCAAACATACGTTTGAACACGCCCGTATTTATCACTTCACCGGCCCCAAGCCCTGGAGGCTCGACTGCGAACATCCCGGCAAAGTACGCTGGCGCCGCCGCCTCGAAGAGAGCGGTTGGTTTGATGGCCGGCACCTGACAAGGGCAACTTTAGCGATGCCTAACCCTACGATGGCCACCCCTAAGGTCACCCTGACCATCCCGACCCGCAACCAAGCAGATCTGCTGCAAAGATGTTTACAGAGCGTTCTGGCCCAGGACCATCCCGACTTTAGGGTGGTGGTGCTGGACCTGGCCGTGACCGCCCAGACCCAGGCAGTAGTTCAATCCTTCAATGATCCCCGGCTTGTCTACTGGCCAAGCGAAGAAAACATTGGATCCTATGGTGGCTGGCAACTCGCACTGAACACCGACAGCCCCTATCTGTGCATCTTGCCCGACGATAGCTGGGTCTCGCCGGATTTTTTGACCGAGTCCATCCGCGCATTGGAGGCTCATCCCGGTGCGGCTTTTTCCGCAGCGTTGGTGAGATATCTAGACCGGACTGGCCAACGCCTCAGCGTGCAGGATAGCCAGTCTAGGCCCACCGGGTTGGTGGAGGGTCTGGAGTATCTTCACCGTCTGGTATCCCCCTCTTCTTGCACCATTCATCGGGCCGCCGTGATGCTGCGCAACTCGGCCCTAGCGGCTCTGGGCTCGTTTGAACCGCCGCATTCTAGGCAGTTTCTGGATCTCCACTTGTATATTGGTCTGGCTTCGCGCTTTGATGTGTTTTTCATAGACCGCGAACTGGCCCAGCTTCCCTTGCACCCCCATGAAGAAGCTCTGGATGCTCTTGAGGGCACCCGTTCCATGGCTTTGCTGGCCGAGTTGACCGATGCGGTGGGGTCTCTGCTGGGGTCGGGGCGGGCCGACGACCCAGCCTACCGGGCCTGGTTGGTGGGTCGTCTCAAGTCTTTCAACCAATATCGCGCCAGCCTGAGCCGCTTGTTGGTCCCCAGCCTCAACTTTGCCTGGGCCGAACGCAAGCGGCTGGTCGCCGAGGAAATCACCACGCTGGTTCCATTGGGGGATAGCCTGATACTGATTGACGAGCATCTGCTGGGGGTCCCACACTTCCCCCATCGCCGGGTGCTGCCCTTCCTCGAGCGCGATGGGGTCTTCTGGGGTGAGCCCCCCGACGACCCTACTGCCATCCAGGAGTTGGAACGAATGCGAGCCGCCGAGGCTGGTTTCCTGGTATTGGCCTGGCCGGCCTTCTGGTGGCTGGATTACTACGCTGGCTTTTTTCGACATCTTAAAGCCAGCTTCCCCTGTGCCTTGAACAACGACCGCTTAATCGCCTTTGATCTGCGGAGCACGCTATGAGCCCCGGCCCCGAAGGTGAGCATCGATCGGCCCGTGAACTCCTTCCCATTGTCCGAGCGAATGATCGAGGGCTTGCCGCGCTGGGCGCCGATGCAGTGCTCAGGCATGATCGCCACCGATTTGTGCGTCGCGTCGTCCACGATCACCAGGCACTTGATCGAACGACCCGTCGCCACGCGATCGAACACGAAATCCATCGACCACACTTCGTTGGCCGTGGCGTGGCCGCTGCACACCGTCGCCGGCTATGTAATCAATGCCTACTACGGCGACGACTATCGTGCGACCTACACGTTGCTCGCCCGGCGCAACCTCGTCTTCTTCGCGGTCTACGACCACTCTCCGGGACAGGCGCCTCTTGCGGAGATGCGGTTATTGCTTGCGGATGACCGACGCGACCGCGCGCATTGCGCTGCCGCATCCGTAACTACTCAGGTACCCCCCCCAGACCCCAGACCCCAGACCCCAGCCTCCGGCTACTCGAAGCGCGGCTGAGGCGGTGAACCCTGGAAGGTCAGGGTGAGGACGTGGAAGAGATTTATGCCCTGTTTGTGGAGGGTCGCGAGATAGGAGCGGATGGTGCAGAAGGTCTCAAGGCCGCCTGCGGTGCGGAAGCCACCGGAGACTTTCTGTTTGACTTTGGGCATGCGCACCGCCTGTT
>JBFZFE010000321.1:0-4078 GCA_041306525.1 Verrucomicrobiota bacterium
GGTGATCGAAATCCAAGACCAAGAGGTTGCCGAATCCGCCGACGATGCCGATGTTGCCGTCGAAGCCAGTGAACCAGTTTCTGAGAACCTCGCCAGACGGGGGGTGTTGCGACAGTTGAAAGGCCACGCTGCAAAAGCAGAGCTCCTTGAGCCGTTTCTGTCGCGTTTGCAGGTGCAACGGCGCGTAGCCAATCCGCGGAAGGTCAAGGTGCTTGCCGTTTCGGCTCAGTGGAATACACAGAAAGCCGTGCGACAAAAGTTTCAGTGCGTAATCAACCATGCGGGGCTCCTCTGCCGGCATGATGCGGGTCCGGGAGTGGGGTTGCAAGGATTATGAGGTCTCTGAAGCGCAACGCGGCTGGGCCCGCGGCCAAGCCCGGGCCGGATTGCGGAGGATTCCCTGCTTTTGCTATTTTCCGGCCAGCCCGATGGCATTGATTCTCCAATACAACCCCCTGTGGGAGGCCGACCTCGAAACCAGCTCCACTCCTTTGCCTGGCGGTTGGACATTCACGACCGATCACAGCCGGTACCGCGAGGCCCGGGTCGTGCTGTTTCACATCCCCTCAATGCCGCGTTGGCGCTGGCCCTTGAAACAGCGGGGACAGAAGTGGGTTCTGTGGAGCATGGAGAGCGACCGCTATTACCCGCGCCAAGCCAATCGCCTGTTTCGTCGGCTCTTTGATTTGACGATGACCTATCACTGTGAGGCGGATGTCTGGACGCCCTACCTCTTTGCCGCGTTGCCCGGCCTGCTCCGCGCGCCCGTTCAGCCCAAGACGGCCGATGGTCTGGTGGCATTCTTTGCCCGCAACGCCCACTGCCGATGGGACCGCACCGCTTATGTTGCCGCCCTCGCCAAGCAGGTGGAGTTGCACGCCTACGGTCCCTGCCTGCGGAACCGCCGACTGGCCAGCGATCAGGGAACCGAGTCGAAGCGTGCCGCCGCCGCCCGCTACAAGTTCACGATCGCCTTCGAGAACTCCATCGGCCGCGACTATGTGACCGAAAAAGTATTCGACGCCCTGATTGCAGGGTCAGTGCCACTGTACTTCGGCGCCCCCAACGTCGAGGAGTTTCTGCCCGGCAACCGCTGCATCATCAACGCGGCGGACTTTGCCGGTCCGCGAGAACTGGCGGACTATCTGCGCCACCTCGATGCCGATGACGCCGAATACCAGCAATACTTGGCCTGGCGCGCCCAACCGTTCCGTTCCTCCTTCTTGGCCAAGTGCGAAAGCCTCCGTGAGACACCCCTGGTCCGCCTGTGCCGGTTGCTGGAAGTCCGCAGAACGATGGCGTGAGCAGGTGAGGCAGCAGGCGTTGAGCAACGCGAAGCTGTCATGGACTGCGGCGGTGCGCTGTCGCTTGCAGTGGGCGGCCGGCCCGCAACGGCGCGGAGTGGGCGGTGTTTGGCTGGGCATGAGAAAAGTCCTGGTTGGCCTTGTCCTGTCGCTGGTTGGTGTTGGCCTCCACGCCGACGAATCAATTCTGGCGACGCGCGAGCGGTTGGCAGCGGAGTTGGCGAAGAAACCGGTGGCCGAAACGTTTCTGTTGCGCCTCGACGAAGGAGCTGACCGCGACACGGTTGACCTGACTTTGCGGCTCGCGGCCGGTCACTGGTTGGACGGCTATGCCGAGGTGCCCGGCTGGCAGCAATCCACAATGCAGGAGTGGCGCGGGTTCTACCATGCCAACGAGGTCGGCGGTTGCTGGCGACCGAACATGCGGTTCCCCGTCGAACCGATGTTGCGGATGGAAGCCGACCGGTTGGTGGGCACGATGGACGTCGCGTATCGGCTCGACCAGACGCTTCTGCAGCGTCAACCACCCGGCAAGAAACTCCAGTGGTGGGACAAGTTCATCCCGGGCGGCTACACGCTGCCGCGTCAGCAGACCTATAAGATCGATGCCGAGGTGCGGGCCGATGCTTGTCTGCTCGAACTCATCCTCGAAGGCGGCCTTTACTGGGACGCTGCCTTCTCACCGTACGGCAAAAAGCCTGCGCCCGGCAGCGTCACGCGCCGGCCGATCTATCTTCGTCTCCAAGTGCCGAGCACTCGCTTTACGTTGGCCACCGCGCGCACACCCACTTGGAACGGCGGTTATCACGAGGCGGACGCGACGGGATTGAAGTTCGCCAACGGCAAACTCACCGGCAAACTCGTGGTCTTCATTCATCAGGACGGTTGGATGCCGTGGAGTGGCGGCAAACACACGCAACACGAGCCGATGCCGATCACGTTCGAGATCAAAGCCGAGTTGAAGAACAACCAACTCACCGGCACGTACAACGCCTTCCTCGGCGGCGCGCTCAAGGGCGCGGCTTACCGGGACAGCGAGAAAACCATCGTGCTGCCGGACACAAGGTTCGAGGGCGCAATCAGCGGACGCGGCGGCAAATTCGTCGTCGGTCGCTACGTGGCGCAAGGCGAACTCGGCGAACAGGTCGGCGCGCTCGACGGCATGTTGCTCGATCAGCCGGTCGCGTTGCGCGACCAACTCGCGGCGAGCAAGGACGTGTTCCATCAGGTCCGCGCGTTGCATCTCGCGCTGCAACATTATCCGTTGCCCTACGACGAAGCTTACCGGCAGACCGACATGCCGACGCCGACCAGCGAGTACACACTGCCGACATTCACCGCCGCTGCGTTGCCGGCAACGAAGCCTGAGACGACGGGCGATTCGCCGAGCCTGGGCGCGACGGCGCTCGCGAACAATGAACTACTGGCCGATGCGCAGGGCTGGTTCTTCCTGCCGCAATGGAATGTTCTCGGGCCGTGCGAGCAGCGCGCGGGACTCGAAAACAACGACGGCCTGGTGCCGGATATCGTCGTTGTTCCCGAGGCGGCGTACACGCAGCCGGTCGACCGTCTCGGTGCGGTGAAGAACGACGTGAAGCCGGTAAAGTGGCAGCCGGTCACCTGCAACACGCCGCGCCTCGGCGTGCCGTGGGAAAACACCGGCATCTTCGTGCGCTACACCGGCAAGCTCTGGTACGGCGCGGCGACGTTGCGTTCGGCACAAGCGCGCACGGTCTGGCTCAGTCTCGAAGCGAACGATTTCGCGAAGCTCTGGATCAACAATCAACTCGTCTGGACCGATGCCGAGAAGACCTGGCGTTACCGGCAACAAGGCCGCGTGTTCGTGCCGGTCGCCCTCAAGGCGGGTGAGAACCAGTTGCTGGCGCGCGTCCACAACGACCGGCGGTTGTCGTGGTTGCGGCTGGCGTTGAGCACGAAGGAGCCAGCGCAGGCAGGGACGCCTACGCTACCGGCATTTCGCAACCCGTTCATCTTCCCCGACGCTCAACCGCCGTTGGCCTGGGATCTCGACAAGGGCATCAACGTCGCCTGGCGCAACATCGCTCTCGGTGGCAAGGCGCGGCCGCTGGTGGTGGGTGACGCATTGTTCGTCAGCAGTCCCGGCAAACTGACCTGCCTTGATCTGGACGGCAAGGAACGTTGGTCAGCGGCGGTCGAGGGCGAGACGACGGAGCCGGTGAGCAATGGCGAGTTGGTTTGGTGCGCCGGCAACGTGCTCTCTTGCTTTGATCTGGCCGGCAAACAGGTCTGGTCGCAGCCGACGGGCCTCGCTGTCAAGCAGCTGCACTTGGCAGGTAATCGCGTGGTCGTCGAAGGCGTGGCGAAAAGTTTCAACGGCGTGTACGTGTTCGACGCCGCGACTGGCGAGGAAGTGAAACGCTGGGAGTTGCCCGGCAAGTTTGAGAAGAAGGGACAACTGCTCACCTTCGGCGAGGTGGCCGTGTTCCTTGCCGGCAACGGTGCGCGCCTCGACATCGTCAACGGCACTGAGTTGCTCCCGCTCGATATCGAGATGCAGGGGAAGGAATGCCCGTACGTCTGGAGCCGCCACGCGGACATGTTGTTTCTCACCTCGCAGGCGCGGCATCAGGCGGTGCGATTGTGGGCGAAGGACGGCAAGCTCGGTTACGCCCACGCGTGGGAGAGCAATTACGGCAACTCCGGTTTCGGCAACGCGCCTGCTCCCGCTGTCGCCAACGACAAGTATCTGTTCACGACCCACTCGGTGCTGGCGCACACGCCGCATTGTCCCG